>CAXBOF010000112.1:0-6456 GCA_963977205.1 uncultured Phycisphaera sp.
GCGCCGCAGCGTCCGCCCAGACCTCCGCAGCCCGCCCGCCGTTGATGTGCGTGTGAACGTCCACGATCGGCGTCACCGGCTCACCGAGCAGCTCGGCCTCAGCACGGTAATCCAGGGCGAGCGTGTTCTGGGCCCACGGCTCCTTCATGGGAGATCTCTCCTACGCCCCCCGCGCACGCAACACCGGTACGCTTCCGGACCCCCGATGGTAGACACAAAGCCCAAACTCACCACCTCAACAACAAAGCCACGCGTGGCCCTCTGCCACGACTGGCTCGTCGCCCGCCGCGGGGGCGAACTCGTCCTCGAAGCCATCGCCGAGGCCGTCCAGCCCATCGCCGACCTCGACATCGTCTTCACCATGTTCGACAACGGCTCATCCATCGGCCCCGCCATCGACCCGCTGCTCAGGCGTCCCTCGTTCCTCAACAACTGGCCCGCCCGTCGATGGCTCCTCCCCCTCTACCCGCTGGCCGTCCACGACCTCTCCCGCAAGCTCCGCGCCCGCCACCGCGGAAAGCCTTACGACCTCGTCATCTCCACACACTCTGCCGCCATCAAATCCATCAAGCCGCCGCCCGGCGTGCCGCACGTCTGCTACTGCCACGCACCCGCCCGCTACATCTGGACCCACGCCGAGGGCTACTCAGGCGGCCTGCGGGGCCTGGGCCTCGCCCTCATCCGCCCGCTCTACAAACTCTGGGACCGCCGCACCGCCAAACGCGTCGACACCTTCCTGGCCAACTCCACCCACACCCACCGCCAGATCGGCCGCGCCTACAAACGCCAGTCCGAGATCTGCTTTCCCCCCGTCCGCACCCGCTTCTTTACGCACAACCCCAAAACACTCCGCGATGACTTCTGGCTCGCCATCGGCGCACTCGTCCCGTACAAGCGCTTCGACCTCGCCATCAAAGCCGCAAACGCACGCAACCACCCGCTCAAAGTCATCGGCACCGGCCCGGAACTCGATCGCCTCAAAGCCCTCGCCGGCCCCACCGTCTCCTTCGAATCCGCCGACACCGACGTCCAGCTCAGAGACCTCTTCCGCCGGGCAAAGCTCGTCATTTTTCCGCAGCTCGAAGACTTCGGCATCGTCGCCGTCGAGGCCCAGGCCTGCGGCACACCGGTCGTTGCCTACGCCAAGGGCGGAGCCAAAGACACCGTCATCGACGGCTCCACCGGCGCCCACTTCGAGTCGCAAACCGTCGACGCTCTCCTCACCGCCATCGACCGCTGCCCAAAGCACAGCGCACTGGCATGCCGCGAAAACGCCGAGCGTTTCTCCGAGGAGCGTTTCCGCCAGCAGATCGCCAAGGTTGTCCGCGAATTCATCCGCCGGGCTTGACCACGCGCGCATCCTGCACCTGCCCGATGAACAGCTCGCAGTCGGACTCAAGATCCAGATGCCGCACGACCTCGCAGTCGATCGCCGCCCGCGCGCGTTTGAGAATCGGTGAACCCGTCGACCACGTCTGCACCTCGATCGCATCGAACGGATCACTCGCCTCGTCGGGCGCCTGAAACGTATCGAACTTCCGCAGCAGCAAACGATCCGATTCATCAATCAGGTTCAGAGCAAAGCTCCGGCTGTCGCGGATCAGAGGCTCGAGCGAGTGACACTTCTTCACAGACACACTCACGAGCAAAGGCTCGGTCGCGCACCGCTGCACCCACTTGACGATCATCCCGCCCCGTGCGCCGTCATGCGCCGCCGTCATCACCCAGGTCGCCCAGGGGACGCGCTCAAGGACCGAGGACACGCTCTCGGAGTTGATTTGAACAGACACGAATCACTCCCCGGGATGGCACCGACCGGTCCATCCACATCTCCCCCGGCTGAGCGCCGGCAGCCTACCGCAGCCCGCTCCGCTGTGCAGCGTGAGAATTTTTTCAATACCAATCATAACCCGATCGATCGCGGCAACCCCCCATCACACCGACAAGTTACGCCGCGCGCAAAAAAGCGGACTCTCCCCACTTCGCCCACATCAGACTCAAGGGTGTTGCAAAGTGGGACGAAATGGTACAAGATCCCACACATGCCCAAGGAGATGAGCTCCGTTGCTCTTCACAGGATCGTCAGAACACACCATCGACGGCAAAAAACGCCTGTCGATCGCGTCCAAACACCGGACGCTGCTGCCACAAAGCGTGTCGGCGTGGTACTGCATCCCATGGCCCTCGGGTGTCTTACGTCTGTATCCGGAACCCACCTTTCAGGAGCTGGCCAACAAATGGGACGACTCCCTGACACCATCCGACGAGCAAGCGCAGCTGGTTTCAACAATGTTCAGCTTCGCCGAGAGGCTGGAGATGGACTCCGCCGGCCGCGTCAGACTCCCGCAGAAACACCTCGACCTGGCAGAGCTTGGCTCGGAAGTGGCGGTCCTCGGATCCAAGAGCAAACTCGAGATCGTCGATCGTCAGAAATGGCAGGAAGGCGAGCGGCAGCGCTTCGAAGACCTCAAACGACTGGTCGCGACGCAAACCCCCTCATCCAAAGGCTGATCGCACTCATCCCCGGCCGCCACGAAGGCCGCCCCCACGACCGACAAGAAAGCCAAACCACACAAAACCGGCAAACCGCCCGCAGGTCTCAGCAGGTCCAAGGACGGACCACCCGCTAAGACCACTCCTCCGCCCGGCGACGCAAGGACGCGCTCGCCGGCACGGGCATCTGCCCCACAACCCAATTCCGCCCACCTCCGGCCGGGGGTCTACCCGCGAGGGAGAGAGAGACAAGCTCCCCGGCCGAATCCAAAACGAGCATCGCCGACCGTCACAGCTGTGCCACGCGGTCGGCGATGTTCATTGCGCTTTTCTGGAACCATGGGTCAGCCGACCCAATCGCCCTTAGCCGATCGCTTTATCCAAACGGTCAGCCAGATCGTCGCGTGAGGTCAGACCCACACGCATATCCACAACTTCGCCACCCTTGAAAATGGCCACCGTCGGGATCGAACGAATCCCAAACTTCATCGACGTCTCGCGGGCCTCATCGATATTGAGCTTCACGACCTTGGCCTTGCCCTCGTATTCGCCGGCAAGCTGCTCAATGACAGGCGAAAGCGCCACGCACGGTGCGCACCACTCCGCCCAAAAATCGACCAAAACCGGGACGCTGCTGTCCAAGACCTCGGTCTGGAAGTTCTCATCCGTGACTGCGACTGTTGCTGCGCCCATGGCGGTGCTCCTTTTCATCTCGACTTCTTATCGGCCGTCGGCATTGCCAGGCCTCAGCTACAAATAACCCGCTTTGGAGGCTATCTATTGCACATCAAATTTTTCGCGCTCCGGGGAACCCGGGCACTCTGGGGATCGTAGGATCGTGGTACACTCGACGAACGGGCCGATAGAAAGGCCCCTCTGCGACCTCTCAAGGGCAGCCGCAGATCACAGGTAGGACACTTACGAGGGCTCAATGAAATGAAAAGGGATTCTCGCGCATTTACACTTATTGAGCTGCTGGTCGTCATCGCGATCATCGCACTGCTCATCGGCATCCTTCTGCCCGCGCTGGCCAAGGCTCGCCTTGCCGCACAGAAGATGCTCGGACAGGCCAACCACCGAAGCATCCAGCAGGGTGTCGCCTTCTACGCCAACCAGAACAAAGAACACACGCCGACAGGGCACGACGCCATCCGCACAAACGGCTGGTCATACACCTGGCCCGTTCAGGTCCGCGAAGCCATGGGCGGCGACGAGAAGGCCATGGAAGTCTTCCGCAACCCCGGCGCCGGCAAGGATTTCCCCAACGAATGGTACCGTGTCACCGATACAACAACCGGTACCCGCGCTCGAGCAGGTATTGAAACTGAATACGGGTACAACCAAGATGAAATCTTGGTCTATCACAAAGTCGGACGTGCAGGCCAGAAGGTCAACATCACCTCAAACGGCTTCAACTTCATGAGCATCGGCTTCAATGAACTCGGGCTGACACCAGCACCTTACACCTATTCACCCGATGTCCCGATGCTCGGCCTTGGAGAGCACTTCCTCTTCAAGGATGCGCTGGCGAACACCACCGACCCACAAGACCGTAAGGATCTACTCGGATCGTTTGGCCCCAAAATGGCCAACATTCAAGAGCCCTCGAACATGATCAGCACTGCAGACTCATTCGTCGATCTCGACCAGGACGCATGGATTTCACCTCGCGTCGCAAACACAGCTTTCCACCCCGGTGGTTACTTCTCGGGTCAGGCGAACTTCGCCTTCCTCGATGGGCACGTCGAAGCGCTCAAAGTTGAAGATTACGTCCTCCGCAATGATGACAGTGCCCTTGGCATTGTCGGCAACGATTGGGATTCCGAAGACACCGCTTGGAAATCCCGTATGCGTCGCTGGAACAGCGATGCAAGGCCCCACGGCGGCGGCACAAGCGGCGAAGACTTGTGGAACTTGGGCGGCGATCAGTAAACCATCACCAGGACGCATCAGTCCTTTGAACGTCCTACTCGACGCCGCCCCCGAACACCGGGGGCGGCGTTCTTTCTGCGGTTCTCACCGAACAGGCTGGACGAATCGCACGTAAATCAGTATCCTGAAAGGCATCAGGGGCCCTCCCGTTCGGGAGGGAGATCACTCCGACACGAACGGGGACATCATCATGACTCGCAAACGGGCATTCACGCTCATCGAACTTCTCGTCGTCATCGCAATCATCGCGCTGCTCATCGGCATCCTCCTGCCGGCCCTGGCCAAGGCCAGACTCGCCGCCCAGAAGATGCTCGGCCAAGCCAACCACCGCTCCGTCCAGCAGGGCGTCGCCTTCTACGCAGACCAATACAAAGAGCACATGCCCGTCGGGCACGACTCCGGCACCTCAACATGGGCATACCCCTGGCCCGCGCAGATCCGCACAGCAATGGGCGGCGACGAAAAAGCCATGGAAGCCTTCATCAATCCCGGCGCAGGCAAGGACTACCCCATCGAGTGGTACAAAGTTATCGACTCCACCGCCGCGGGCCGCGCATTCAATGACCTGCACCTGAGCTTCGGATATGCCCCAAACGAGATCATGGTCCGCCATGCTCCCGGACGAGCAGCATTCAATATCAAACGCGGCTTCTCCGGCATGAGCTTCGGCTGGAACGAATGTGGCACCGCCAAAGAAAACGCCAACGACGCACAGACTGGGCGCCCGCTGATGCTCGGCATGGGCATGCACGCCTGGCCGAAGGCTTCGTTCGAGTCGGCAGCCATCGAAACCCGCCAGCAGGCAATCATCGAGTACGGCCCAAAAATCTCGCAGATCGTCGAACCATCCAACATGATCGCGATTACCGACTCATTCGTCGACCTGACACAGGATGCCTGGGTTTCTGTCACAACCGGCAATACCCAGATGCACCCCGGAGCCTACTTCAACGGCCAAGGCAACTTCGCGTTCCTCGACGGTCACGTCGAAGCACTGAAAGTACGAGACTACGCCCTGATCAATGATGATCCCGGTTTAGGAATTGTCGGCAACGACTGGGACCCAAATGATGCCGGCTGGAAATCACGCATGCGCCGCTGGAACAACGACGCACGCCCCAACACCGAATACTGGCAGTAAACCCGCCCATTCAATTTGATTCAACCGCAGCCACCCTCCGCAGGGTGGCTGTTTCTTTGGCATTGTGACCCGCGCGATCAACTATCGAACAGCCTCAACACCGCTGCGTATAATCGACGAAGCCTGCAAGGAGCCGAAATGAAAGCCTTTCGACTGATCGCAGTTGTCGCAACGATCGCAATCTTCCTCGCCGCCCTGGGCGCTCTCATCTCGTGTGATTCCAAAGAATCCAAGAGCAACGAGCCCGGCGATCAAATCAGGCTCTGGATCTGCCTCGCCGAGCAGGAGCCGCACGATTTCAAAATGACCGTCAGCGAAGAAGCCAAGATGAACGGCGTCGTCTGCCCCGTCTGCGACTCCATCGAGGTCTTCCGCGCAGGCGCCTGCCCCACCTGCGGCCGCTACTACCCCATCGGACGCTACAACGCCTCACCAGAAACCTGCATGCACTGCGGCTCGGACCTGCCAGGCAAAGACGTCAACACACTCCACAGCCACGGCGGACACTGACCGTCCTCAATCACGCGAGCCAGTCTTCTTCCCGCCTGCGCCCACGATCCATCTGGCCAACCTGAAATTCAGCCACAGCACAACCAGCACGACAACAACCGCACCCAGAATCGGCACGCCCGACGCGTTCTTCTCAAACGTCTGCTGCACACCCGAGATGAACTGATCCCACGCGGCCTGCCCATCCGTAATCTGACCGAGCAAGTTGAACTGCCAGAGTCTCACACACCCTTGATCGGCAATCACAACCACCCGATCAAAGACCACCACTCAAACGCCCACCCGAGCGTCCGATAGCAACGCCCCAATCATCAAACCTTGCCCGCCTCATCCTTCCACGAACGCAAACCACCCTTCCGCCTCAGAATCATGTGCACCTC
>CAXBOF010000113.1:0-6376 GCA_963977205.1 uncultured Phycisphaera sp.
GATGAAGACGTCATCGTCGAGGCTCTCGCTGGGCTCGCAGAGTACATGCCGGACCCAGATCCCTTGCACCCGGCGGACCGTGCATTCGGCTGGAAGGTCGCGTTTGGGCTGTGCACACTTCTTGCACGGGCGCTCATTTATCGCAGTGGCCAGAGCTTATTCGGAAGCTCGGCGTCGACGGTCACCGCAACAATCACTTCACTTGACGGCGTGCACAAGGCCGAGAATATCACGTGCAATGCCCTCCTGCTGGAGACTTGGAATCAGGTTTATGATCTCATTCGCGGCGATAGAGCAACTCTGACCGAGTACGTCAGGGCGAGGATCCAATCCCGCTTCGGCGCAACGGGTGTTCAGCGATTCGCCGGAGACCGGGTTGCCCGGGCCTTGGAATGGACTGGCTTTGTGCGGCCCTTTGTTGCAGAAGAGGACCTCGAGCCGACTGTGAAGCTTATATCTGACACACTCTTCAAGCTTACGAACGATCTTAACACGCCGAGTTCGTTCAGACAAAACATTGGGTACGTCCTGAAACCAAGTGATCACCCCACATTCGGGGCGGCCGGGTTTGCGCTGTACTGCATCATCGACGAGCACAAGAGGGGGACCCTCGACTGCAACCTGGCGGATCTATACGAACAATTCATTTTTGTGGGCGTCCCCGGGCAGTGCAAGATCTGCAAAAAGCGACCGGCGGCCCTCAAGTGGGCTTTCGAGGGAAGGGGCGAAACTTTCGCGTCGTGGATGTGCCCCGTTCCCGGATCTCAAGCATGCGGCCCGGATGATATGAGACAGGCATTTGCCCTCTTTGGCAACGGGAGAATGGGCTGTGCCAGTTGCTTTGTCGACGAAATGAAGGCCAAGCACCACGACGCCCCCGCACAGGCGGTTGCAGCATACGAGACACTTCTTCGCAATATGGAAAATGGCGACATTCCCCAAGGATACCGAAACGCCATCAACGCGTACAGAGGCGCCGGGGAATTTGAACGACGGGAGGCTCGGGGAACGGTGATGGGTGAGTCTGATGATTTCACAGCTGCGCAGTTTGCGGATGAACTTGCCCGTCTTGCGGGACAAGCGATGGCGGCCGAACAAGCACGTCGTCGGGGCAGAGCGATGGTATTGGTGGACGACTGGGATTAGGAAGAGTAATTCTTGGTAGCCGGCGGGGGATATAAGGAAGTGTTTGATGGACCTGCACGTGCGACATGCCTAAAAAGAAAGGGGACAGGGACAGGGGCAATCCAGGCAGCCGGGGGAAACCTGCTGGAGGGGGGGCTGCCCCCAGAGAGATGTTTAGTCCCCGAAAAGACACCCAGGCGGGCCGTGTCGTGGCCCTGTTTGACAACAGTGGTTCGGCGGCACAAGGAAGGAGAGAGCATGTGAAGCCACTGGTGGTGCTGGATGCACAGTCCACCGCATCGAAAGACGTATCGGGGTACATCCAGGTTGCAACAATCGCTGCAGAGGCCGTCATCGGGGCGGCCATCCTCGCCTTTCTGAAATACTCTATGGCGCGTGAAAATGACGACGCCACCTCGGTCCATATCTATGAGTACGTCCAGCAAATGTTCGCGATCGCCGGTGTCGTTACGGCATTCGTCGGCATAGTCATGCAGGGGTTAGTTCCGGCGGTGTTGACGTGGTCCACAGGCCCAGGGAGAAAGGCCTTCGAAGAAGACGGGAGTCCCGTTCCAGTAAAAGCCAGGAAAACTGGGCGCATCTGGAGGGGCGCCCTCATTGCAATGGTCGCATTTGGCGCCAACGAGTTCATTTCGTCTCGGCCAGGCCCATATTTCCCATTGGGAATAACTCAAAACATGTCGGCCGAGCTGCAGGCAGCATTTCCACTTCCCGGCGGGTATCCGGAGGGTGTTGTCGTCAACGGGCGTGGCTACCGGGGGCCGAAATACCCAGACCCCGTCGTCGACAAATTGCAGCTGACCATCCGAGACCTGTATGCGGCAAATGCAACAACTCTCGCGTTCCAGGAAGCTCTTGCAGCTGATTTTTCACAGCCACTGGCGAGTGTCGGCAAACCCGAATATCAACGCCTACTGGACGCGGCGAACAAATCACCCGTCTTGAACGTTACTAATATGGGAGACGCGAGGATTCGAGGCCTTCTTAGGGTGGACGAAGTTCAGTGGGGGGCTGCGACAAACCTCAGCTGGACGCGCCGAAACTGCTCCCTCTGTGTACGCGCCGACGCCCTTGATATCAAAGGCAGTTACTCTGTGCTCGAGGCATTTGTCTACGTAACACCATCCGGGCTCAAACCAGAAGTGCCTCCAGGGGCGGGTTTTGCCGAGGCGGCAGCTGATTTAGGTGGACGGGGTTTAAGGTGGAGCGGTTTCGACGGGGTGGCAGAACTTTTCGAGAATGAGGCCGATGTTACTAGGGCCAACCGAATTCCGTTCAGCGCCTCGGCCATGACCCCGATCAATTCCGCGCGTCTCGAAGCCGATCTCGGGCAAATCCCGGCCGTAAACTGGGCAGGCGGAGAGAGCCTGATTCAGATCGTCGGTGGCCAGGTCTTTCCGTACAGCAACACGGCGATGACGCAACTTCAGCTGCTGGCTGCAACTGAGACGAACCGCATCAACAGTGAACGGCGCAGTGCATACGGCACAAAGATTGCAGAGTTGAAGGCTGCAGACGAGCTGATCAGGCGCATCCTCCGGCCTGCAATCACGGCCCGCGAGACTGCACAAGCAAACTTCGATATGATGCTCATGGTCGGCAGAGCGGGTGCCTTTATTGGTTCGATGGGCGGTGCCACCACCCTCTTGGTCGCAGCAGAGCGCGCGTTTTGGCCGAGCGCCAAGTTTAAGCCCGAGGCGCTCTCTGTGTGGTGTCCGGCCGAGCGAGGCGGATCTGAGAAGCAGATTGACGGGGTCGTCGCCATTCTCGTTGATGCGTGGAACTTTGCGACATCCCCGCGCAAAGGTGACGACGATCGCGCCGGCCGGGGGATCGGTTTCCTCAAGCCAGGCGACTATGAGATCTTTGGCCAGTTTTCAGGGACTGCCGCATCGGCAGGGGCGTTGGAGGCCCAGAATTCCCTACGAAAGGTGCGGATTCGCGACGCATATCTCGCAATCACCCGACAGACCGGGGCCGAGCAGCTCGACCTTATCCGGGCGGTCTTGTCCGGCAATTCAGAATTGGACATGGGCCAGGGCTTTTTCTGGCTTCGACTTGCCCTGTATCAGCGGGTTCGAGACGGGTACACGGATTACCGGTACCCTCTGGTGGTGATTGATAGTCTCTTCGAGGTGATCAAGATTGGTCTTCCCCAGCGCGTTCACAGCCGCGACCACCCAACGCGCTGTCTGTGGGCATCCGAGGAGAACGGCAATGTTTGCACGAGTGAGGACGACACGCAGAAAGACAACACGGGTTTGTTGTGCGGAGACCTGGGTGGGCCGAACAAGTTTGTCGCGTGCCTCGAGCAGCCGAGCAACAGCAACGCCGCGTACGACGCGCTGCATGCCGAATTGACGCAGGGGGCATCCGCCTGTTTTCTGTGCATGAACTGCGTGAGGGGTTGTCTTACTACATTTGAAGTTACACCCGAGAGAGTTTTGGAACTGGCAGATCCGGGAACACCGATCGACGCTATGAATGCCCTCAGATTGCGGATAGCACAAGAGATCGCCGAAAAGGCCGAACGCCATCAAACCACGATCGACCAAGCGCGTAACAAGATCCGAAAAGAGGCGGACCAAAAACAGAGAGTGTCTCGAAATGCGCATGCGCAGAGGTTGGCGACTGCCCAAACCCGTGGGGCCTTTGTCGCCAATCCTGAAGTCGGTGGTGACGGCCTTGCCTATCTGGTGCGGACGCCGGAAGATGATGGCGAGGGCGGTGCAGAAGTGGGGGGCGAGGAGGGTGGGGACTATTGAAGTTTAAACGGGGTGTCTACTCTAGGGGGGCTGGGAGGCCCGAGGTGCCGGTGGCGACGGCCTGCAGCTTGCGTTTGATCTGGTCGTGGCGGGTGAGTCGGGTCGGCGGGGCGCAGTCGGGGGCAGTACCCGCTGCATGTGGCCGCAGCAGCTGTGCGACGTGTTCGACAGAATCTCGCGGTAGTCCAGCTCCCGGATCGAGTGCGCGCGGCATCTGCGGTCCGGTCAGCATCCGCGTCGAGGTCGGAGTTGGCCGCAGGAGCGCACTCGGCGTGTGGCGCCAGCACCGTCGTAGAGCCCACCACCATGCCACGCGGCTGCCCAAGCTCGTGCACAACCGTCGCCACAAAGTACCGGATGGCAGACGCAGATCGCACCGTCGTCACCTGGTCCCGCACCCGCAACCACAGCGCATGAATCCGGGCCGTCAGGGGGTGAAGCCACTCGGCTTCAGGGTGCGCAGGCGGGTTGAGCGCAGCCGAGTGCTTCTTCGTGGCCGCCGCCAGAGCAGCCATCCGCGCACGATGGTCCGTCGCTGGAATGCGCCGCACCCGCACACAAAGGTCGCGCCGGAATTTTTCCCGACTCTTTCTGTACAGCGCCTGTCGCATCTCCCCGGCCATCACACGCTGAACCTGCACTCCAGTCAGCCCCCGGCCGCCGCTCGTGCAGTGCCCGGCCGAGGCCACCGTTTTGAACATGACCCGCTTCTGCGAGTCGACATTCTTCCCGAGCGGGACCACCCGGGACCCCTTGGACCGGATGTCAAAGTGTCGCGGATTGTCGCGCGTCGAGTGGTGGTAGTGCACCTGCGCCCGCCGTCAGTCGGCCGCCAAGCAGCAACCGGTCGTCGCAGGAAACTGCCGTTGCGGGTCCCCGGATCACAATTCCCGTCAGCGAGCAGGTGGTGCACTCGACGCTCACAACTGCGTGCGCGCACCGCTCGCCACACTGGTGGACGAGGCCCGTGTCAGTACAGACCCAGCGGCCGTCGGGCTTCTCCCGCAGGTTGCACTTTCGCGAACACCGGTGCGCCGCCATGGCAATGCCGCTGCTCGAGGAGGCCATGCCCACCAAGTGGGTCGTGTGGGCCGCAAACGTCCCGCCGCCGAATGCGCAGCTGGCCGAGGTGGCAAGTCGGTCTCTCTGCCACAGTCCCTGCTCAGAGCCCGCCCTGCTCGAGGACGTGGCCACAGTGTGGAAGATGCATGACGGCCGAGGTTGTGACGCCGCTGCGGGGCCCGGAGAAGTCAGGTCGCTTTTGCAAAGACGGTATATCCAAAACCTCCGGGTCGCCGAGCTCCCGCCAATCGACGAAGGCATCGCAGACCGCATGGTGCTGATTGCCCGGAATTTTGCCACCGACGGCAACACCTACAAGGCCACCGGGGACCGGCTCATCCACGCCTTTATCGAGTGCCGTCTGCCCACAGTGGCCCTCGCCGCGATTCCCGCCAACCAGCCCCCGTACGCCGCCAACGCCCACCTCGACGCGGCAGAGGCCACCATCAAAGAGGTCTCGGACCCGCCACCCCGACCCGCGCACCCGTCCAACCCGCCCCGCCAGATCACGGAACCCCCGCTCTGCGATACGCTCGACCGCTTCGACCCCACCGTGTCCTGCGACCCAACCTTTGTGCTCGTGCTCTGGACCATCTACGCCGAACTGTGGAAGGCACGCCCAGCCCCATCAGAGCCCGCCCCCGCGCTCACAGCCCCCAGGGACGCGCCCCGCCAGTCATGGTCAACACCGACGCGGCGACTGCAGCCGGGGACGCCATGGCAGTCTTCAACGACAACTTTGGACCAGACGCGCCGCCGACGGGCCCAGCCATCTACTCGGCCGCAGAGGAAACCCTGTACGTCCCATCCGGAATGTACCCCGCCCTGGGCCTCGTCTACCACCTGGCCGTCCGCGCCGGAGAGGAGGAGCTCACCGCAGTCATTGAGAACCGACCCAACACCAGCCCCAAGTTTGCGGCGGCCCGGTACGCCCGTCCAAAGGTGTAGCCCCGCCAAACAGCCTTGGAACCCGGCACCCACCAGCGGAAGCGCCCTAGTCCACGTGCGACCTTGGGGGTAGCCCTAACCAGCAGCACGGAATCCCCGGCGACCCGCGTACAATGCTACGCCCACTACAGTGCCGCCCCCCGAAGGGTTGTCGCCCCCTGCTCTACGAACCGCAACAGGCTCATCGCCGAGGCGCCCGCGTCGGCCGCCGTGTTGTCGGCCTCGACAGCTGCTCGAACAATGCGCTCGACAAGCAACTCGTCGTCTGCAGTCGGCTCGACGCCGCTCAGGTCGAGCTGTGCCCTTCGAGCGTGCAGGCCCCTGCGGCGCAGCAATGCTTCAACGTCCCGAAGAACTCCTTGCGCATCAAATGCGGCTCCAGGAAGGAGCTTGCACTGCGCCCGCCGGACGCCCTCCGTACTCCGAAGGAGCGCATCGTACGAGTTTTCACTGAC
>CAXBOF010000114.1:0-6350 GCA_963977205.1 uncultured Phycisphaera sp.
CGATCCATCGGCGGATCATGGGCAAGGGTGCCGCCAAGGACGAGCTGCATCGTGCGCCGCGTTCGGTGTGGAACAACCCCGTCGCGTGGCGCGAGGCGGCTGCGCGGAACAGCTCGCTCGGGCGCATAGCGGCGAGATGGGCGTTCATCATTCTGGGCACGCTGTGGGGCGTTGGGCTTGTGGCGTATTACCACAGCAGCCCGATGACGGCCGACGCGTTCAGGCTTGCCATCGCGATGACAGTTGTGGGCGAGCTGGCGGTGACGGCTCTGGTGGCGATCAATATGTCGGCGACCGCAATCAGCCGAGAGCGCGAGGACGGCACGCTGGATCTGCTGCTGACGACGCCTTTGACCGCGAGCGCGTACATGTCCGGGAAAATGCGTGGCCTGATCGCGTACATCCTGCCGCTGGTTGCGGTGCCCTCGGCGACCGTCGGGATTGCGGGGCTGTATCCGCTCTTTCGCGGGTTTGGGAATGAGAACAAGGCGTTTGTTGCGGATCGCATCGGCAACACGCCGTACACCGCGCCGGTCGTGCTGCCCGAGGCGGGGCTGGTGGTGTTGGTCGCGTCGCTCGCATTCATGGCGTTCTGCGTGATCATCGGCTTGCAGTGGTCGATCAAGAGCAAGGGCACACTCGGCTCGGTGGTGGGCACGGTGGGTGTGGTCGGGGCGATCGGCGGGACGGTCGGGCTGTGCGGCTGGCTGAGCTCGAACCAGGTGCCGTTGCTTGGCGCACCGATGGCGGCACTGACACCCGCGTCGGTTGTGCGGGCGTGTGTGTACCCGGTTAAAGCGATGTCTCAGACGGTCAGCGAGTCGGGCCTGACCTCGGCGCGCGTGGGGCTTGCGGTGGGCGCGGTGATCGCGGCGGCGGTGTATGCGGCGATTGTGCTTGGCCTGCACAAGGCGATTGTGCGGAACTTTGACTTTACGGTGCGGAAGCTGGCGGGGGCGAAGTGAGGCCGTGGGTGGTGAGGGTGTTTGATCCGAGGCCGCCGTGGTGGCAGAGGCTTACTCTGTACGGCACGCTCGCTCTCGTGATCTATTGCTATTTGGAGCAGGCTCAGCTTTTCAAGGCGTGGCAGAGTGCGTCAAAGATCTATCAGATCGAGCTTCATGATTCATCCGATCAACATGTCGGGAATGTATTTTGGACGTATAGCCGTAGGATCTCGGGGTTCACGGAGAACATCGCAATTTCTGAACCCAAGATGCTCTTTGGTCGAAGCTGGTCTCCTGTGGATCCTTATGTGTTTCTCGCGTCGGATGATCCGATGGCAAATGATGTGATTGAAAAGTTTCGCGCAAAAGATTTTTCTTTGCCAGGCGATGCTTTGATGTATTATGACTCTTGGCCTAAGTGGATGAATGATGGGTTTACTGAGATCCAACAAAGCGGATTCTCGGGCTCTTTGTCGCGCACTCGATGGTTTCGTGCGGCCGCATGGTATGGACTCTTGGGAGTGGGCTTGGCTGCAGGCGCACTCCTTCTTGGTCGCTCCTACATGAGGGTGGTTGTGAGCCGTCGGTATCATCGATGCATAGCCGGTCTGTGTTCGAGTTGCTCCTACAATCTCGATGGGGCTCGTTCGTCCATTTGCCCCGAGTGCGGGCTCAAGGTCCGCGACGATCGCAAGCTCCTCGAGCTTCTCCACATGCGTGGCTACCGCGGCCTCCGGCGGTTCATGGAGATAGAGCTGGAAGGCGTCGCGACCTGAGAGCGGGTCCGCGTGCTTACGCCCGCGGCTCTTTTTGTCGCCTCAGAATCAGTGCTTCTTGCGCAGGCGTGCATTTGGGATATCGAGCTGGCCTCGGTATTTGGCGACGGTGCGGCGGGCGATGTCGATGCCGCGGTCTTTGAGGGCGTCGGCGAGGGCGTCGTCGGAGAGTGGTTGCGCGGGGTCTTCGGCGTCGACGATCTCGCGGAGGGCGGCTTTGACGGCGTCGTAGCTCATGTCCTGGCCCGACTCGGTGGTCAGCCCTCCCGAGAAGAAGGAGCGGAGCGGGACGATGCCGCGGGGTGTCTGCAGGTGCTTGTCGGCGACGGCCCTGCTGACGGTGGCGACGTGGACACCGAGTTGGTCGGCGACCTGGGTCATTGGCAGGGGTTTGAGGCTTGTGGGGCCGTAGTCGAAGTAGTCGCGCTGCGCGCCGACGACGACGCGGATGACGCGGAGCAGGGTGCTTGAGCGCTGGGCGAGGGCGTCGATGAGCCAGGACGCGTTTGAGATGTTGGTCTTGATGAACTCGCGGTCCTTCTTCTCGAGGGATTTGTCGGCAGCGAGTTTGGCGTAGACCTCGTTGATGCGCAGATTCGCGGCCCGGCGGTCGTTGAGGTAGGCGTAGTAGCTGTCGGATTCCTCGTCGTAATCAACGATCGCGTCTGGAGGGATGATCTCGGGGCGGGTCTGAACGAGCTGGCGGGCGGGGGCGAGGTTGAGGCGGCGCATGAAGTCGAGTGCTTCGCGGATCTCATCCATCGAGAGACCGGACTCGGTCGCGACACGCGGCAGGCGGTTCTGGGAGAGGTCGTCGAGGTGATCGGTGATGAGTGTGCGCACGTGGGCGAGGAGGGTGTCGTCGGTGGTGTCCGACGGGTCGGCCTCGATCGCGCCGAGTTGGAGCAGCAGGCATTCGGGGATGTCGCGGGCGGCGACGCCGGGCGGTTCGAGGACGAGCTGGATGGCTTGGAGTGCTTGTTCGAGGCGCTGACGGGTGAGGTTTAGGCTCGCGGGGGCTTTGGCGAGGATTTCGTCGAGCGGTGTGCGCAGGTAGCCGTCGTCGGCGAGGAATCCGATGAGGACCACGCCGGCCTCGATGATCTGGGGTTCGACATCGGTGAGGCGCCACTGTTCGAGGAGCTGCTCGTGGAGGGTGCCCGAGCGCGCGGGTGCGCTTGCCATGGCGTCTGTTTTGGCGTCGCGTTCGCCATCGTTTCGCGCTGGCTGGCGGTAGGAATCGAAGGCGTTCTCGGCGAAGTCGGGGTTGTCGCGGGAGAGTTCGTCGAGTTTCTCGAAGGAATCGGAGTCGGCGTCGGTGGCTTCTTCGCGGTTGACGGGCTCGTCGTGTTCGTCACGCTCGGGCTCGGCGAGTTCGAGGGCGATGTTGTTCTCGAGTTCCTGCTCAATGCGCTCTTCGAGCTCGGCCAGGGGGAGCTGGAGGATCTCCATCGATTGGATGACGCGCGGCGAGAGCTTCATGCCCTGGCCCAGCTTCATGCCCTGAGATTGCTCGAATCGCATCGCCATGGTTGTGCGCTTACTCCTTGACCTTCTGACGACCCTCGATGGCATCGGCGAGGACGGCCTTGCTGGCCAGTTCCATCGACCAGCCGGAGGGAAGACCCCGCGCCAGCCGCGTGACGCGGACGGGGCGGGACTGGAGTTCCTGCATGAGGTAGAGCGCGGTGCCATCGCCTTCGACGGTCGGGTTCATGCCGAGGATGACTTCTTCGATGCGCACGTGGCCGGCGTTCTTTTCGGGGTTATCGATGCGCGTGAGCAGATCCGAGACGGTCAGGTGCTCGGGGCCGATGCCATCGAGGGGCGAGATGCGTCCGAGGAGGACGTGGTAGAGGCCACGGTACATCGCGGTTTGTTCGATGGCGATCTGATCGCGCGGCTGCTCGACGACGAGGACGATGGAGCGGTCTCGCTTTTCGCTGGCGCAGACGGGGCAGGGCGAGGTCTCGGTCAGGTTTGAGCAGACGGCGCAGTGCCCGATGGCGGATTTGACGTCGGTGATTGCTTTGGCGAGTCGCTTGGCGGATTCGGTGTCGCCCCGGAGCAGGTGAAATGCGACGCGCTCGGCGGATCGCCGACCGATGCCGGGCAGGCGGGTGAGTTCGGTGAGGAGCCGCTCGACGGGCGCGGGGTACGCGGGGCCGTGACGGGTGTCGGCGGGTTGTTTGCGTGGCGTGGGCACGCGTGATTGTATTCGGTCCGGGTGCTGGAAGGGTGGTTTTTATGGGCAGCCGGTGTTGTAGTTGGAGACCCATGCGGAGAAGTCGGATGGGGAGACGATGCCATCGAAGTTCTGGTCTGCACGTCTTGAGATGCTGTTGTATGCGGCGACCCAGGCCGAGAAGTCGGCGGGCGAGACGAATCCGTCGTTATTGACGTCTGGTGTGCAGGTGATGCCCTGGAATTCGTAGGCACCGAGGTCAATGAAATCTGAGAAGCCGTAGGCGTCATTGGGCATGCCCGGGTCATTGACAATGCGGGGTTGTTTACCGAGATCGAACTCTCTGCCGGGGAGAACGCTCAATACCGCGCCGGTATCGATGGCCTCTGAACCTGCGGTGAGTCGGTAGTCGTTGTCTTGCCAAGTGCCTGGGTCGTTATCGGGTCCGTTGGGTGAGACAAAGCCGGGATCTGCATCTATCAACTCGCCGAGTATCTTCAGGCTTCCGGGAGCGGTGACTGATATTGCGGGTAACCCGCCTTCGACAAGTGATTGCACGATGATCGCCTCTGACCCGACGATGTCGATTGTTCTTAGATTGTTGTTGCGCATCACGATAGATGATTCGAGGAGTATCTTGGCCGGGCTGTTGATCTGAATCGTGTTATGGATATTGCGTCCGATTGCTGTCACACCTGCGAACGCGATGTCGGTGAACCCGCCCGCTGCAACGACTGGGTAGGCCGATGCATCGAGGAGAGAGTCGTATATATACAGCGAGTTATTCGTCGAGGTTGGACGCGGCGCGAAGCGAATTGCATTCCCATCATTGCCCACAATTTGAGAGCGGTTGATCGTTGCCTTGATCGTGGTCACGCCTTCCGTTGGGCGGATATCGAGGCCAAAAGAATCGTTGCCGGCGATGACTGAATCTGTAATCGAGAGATTGAATCTCTCATTCGTGGGCAGGGTAAGGATGCCTCCGAGTTCATTGCTTTCGATTCGTGAGTCGGTGATTGATGTGGTGTGATCTGGTAATTGAGTCGCAAGAACCAGTCCCGGGGCGTCGGTATTACCGACAATACTGGTGTTCTCAATCGTATTGATCCGGCCCTCTATGCCGCCGCCATTATTGTTTTCAATTGATGAGTCGTAGATATTATCAATATTATAGCCGCCGGCACCGGCGTCCGCAGTGTTGTTTGTTGCGGTGACAGAGACGTAGCGTTTTGCGTTATAGGCTGCGCCGCCGAATCTGCCTGCGATGTTATTTTCATAGTTCGTGAGTGTTATTGCCGAGACGGCATAAGTGCCGCCGCCATCGTCTCGTGCGTAACTGTTGATAAAATCGGATTGCGTAACCGTCCCCCGACTGATTCCGTGAAAGCTACCGCCATCTCTATGTGCGGAGTTATCTTCGAAGATTGACGTTTCAACATTTGCTCCTCCATAAACTGCCCCGCCGTAATCTGCGTTATTATCGATAAAATCAGAAAGAGCTATCAATACTCTATTTGAATATACAGAGACATAGATGGCGCCGCCGTAGTCATCGGCATTGCATTGCATAAATGCTGAACCGCGGATTAGCACTTCGCTGTTGGGACCTGCGCTATTCTCTACTGCAATCGCACCGCCATTGCTACTGGACTCGTTATCAATAAATACACTGTTAGAGATCACCGTTGGAATCTTGTAACCGTTCGTCTTGATCGATGCGGCTCCACCCTGTCCGTTCCCTGTGGTTGTATTGTCATAGAAATCGCAACTGCTAATTGAGACACTGTCTGCGTCTACAAAGAGTGCACCGCCGTCGCGATTGGCTGTATTGTTGACGAAAGTACAGCCCTCAAAGGTGTGATGCCCATTGAGTATGTGTACTGCCCCGCCGGGTGCATTGTAAGATAGGTTGGAGAAGAAATCACAAGCCTTGGCGAATATGTGTCCACCTTCAATCCTGAGAGCTCCGCCGCCAAGACCAAAGGTGCCGTATGAATTATTGGCTACAAAGAGCGTTCGCTCAATTAGTGCTTGGAGGTCGGTAAGTACCGCAGCGCCACCTGCGTAATTAGAAATACCAATGAATTCACAATTATTGATTCGGACGGTGAGGAGGCTATCGGTGTTGTAGAGGGCGGTGGCGAAGGAGTTGCGGAACGAGAGGCCGTCGAGGGTGGTGCCGCTGGTTGGGGCTGTGAAGGCGGGCCTTGTGGTGGCCCCGGGGCTCAGGACGACCGCTGAGGTGAGCACGACGATTGAGGAGTAGTCGTCGGCATCGAGGATGGAGGAGTAGACGTCGGTATCTCGCTGGTTCGGATTGAACGGGTTTGCGAGTCCCGCGTAGCCGCCGAGGAGCCGCATGGGTCTGAGTTCGGGGGTGGCCAGGGGAACTTCGAATGGCTGAGCACCGGCGTCGTACAGGCCGCCGGCGATGCGGATCTC
>CAXBOF010000115.1:0-6332 GCA_963977205.1 uncultured Phycisphaera sp.
GGCCGTTGGTCGCCGCAAGAACGCCGTCGCCCGCGTCCGTATGAAGAACGCCGACGGCGAGGGCTCCGTCCGCTTCCAGAAGTCGCGCAAGAAGTTCAAGACCGTCGACGAGTACTTCACCGAGACGCAGGACCGCACCGACGTGCTGGCTCCGCTCAAGGTGACGGGCGTCGAGGGCAAGATGGACATCGTCATCCGCGCTCACGGCGGCGGGCACACGGGGCAGGCCCAGGCCTCACGCCTTGCGATCGCCCGCGCCATCCGTGACTACGACCCCAATCTCGAGGACGTGCTCCGCGAGCACGGCTACCTGACCGTGGATGACCGCCGCGTCGAGCGGAAGAAGTACGGCCAGCCCGGTGCACGCAAGCGCTTCCAGTTCTCGAAGCGATAATCAGCGCGGACCGAGCCCGCCTGGTCCGACAACACCTGTTCTCGCCCAGCCGCCCGGCCCCCAAGGTCGGGCGGTCGGCTTTTTGCTCGCTCGGTGCGGGCGGCGCGGTAGACTCTCACATCACGCGGAGAGTCCATGCGAGCAAACCTGGAGATATTCGATGCAGAGCGATCGCCTCGGCCAGAGAGATCGACGGACGCCCGCGGCAAGGCGCCTGGAACTCCTGCGCAGCCGCCGCACACGCAAGGCGACCGACCTGTCCATCCATCAGCCGATGACCGCGGCCGCCTTGCAGCTCCAGCAGCTCCAGCGCGACGCGGGCCCGATGTCCAGCCTGTGGAACGAGCTGATCCCGCCAGAGCTCGCGCGGCATACGCGGGTCCGTATCGACAAGGGCACGCTCCGCGTGAGCGTCGCGGACAGCTCCAGCCGATTCGCGCTGGACAGACTCCTGCGGGCGGGCATCAAGGACCAGCTCATTCGAAAGTCGCCAATCCCGATCAGAAACGTCAGGCTCGAAGCCACGACTTCGCTGCAAGCGCCGGGTGGCGGCCCGCGTTCGACAACCCGCAGCACCAGGAACAGATCCTCCTGATCCTCCGCGAGCGCCACGGGCTCTGCCCCAAGTGCGGCTTCGACCTCATCGGACAGGAACGCCCCGACTGCCCCGAGTGCGCGTGGGTCATCGACCCGTCCAAACTCATCTTCCCCGATGCGCCGCCAAGGCCCGGCTACACCGCCCTGCTCGCCTCGGCGGCGGGCGCTCACGCGATTGCCGTCGGCATCCTCTGCCTGGCGCTCAACCCGATCATCGCGGGCGTTGTGCTGCCGATTGTCTTTGCTGTGCAGCTCTTTGCGACGTGGAAACTCATCACGCACCTGACGTACCCGGAAGGCTTCACGAAGCTGAACGCCCAGAAACGCCGCCCCCACTGGCACGCGGCCATCGGCTCGGTGGCGATGAGTGCAGCTGGGGCGGTGGGTGCGTTCTTGTACTGGACGCTGAGCTGAACTTTGTTTCCCCCTCTTCCCTCGGGGGAGAGGGTGCCGAGCCAAGCGAGGCGTGTGAGGGCGTATTCGGCGTGGGTGTGAGACGGAAACGAGCACACCCCGCTCCCGAAGAATGATCCGGAATGGACAAAATGCCATCCAAGCTACAGGGCTACCGCAAGGGCCAGAGCCGTCTGGAGCGCGACACGTCCGAGCCCGACGAGCCCGATCCCAACTGGCACCCGGGCAAGCCCGAAAACATGCGCCCGGATCACGGCCTGGCGGTTCTGATCAGTGCCGTCATCGCGATTGTGATTGTCGGTTTCATTATTGTGTACTTCGCCACCGGGCCGCACTCCATGAACCCGTTGCTTCCATAGCCGTGAAATAGGAGAAGATTGGCGCGTGAGCGACGACCGAAGCAAACCTAGCACACCCGAACGGATCAGGCGCATGCTCGCCGACAAGGACGTTCCGTGTCCGAGCTGCGAGTACAACCTGCGCGGCGTGCAGGGCGGCTGCTGCCCCGAGTGCGGGCGAGATCTCTACGAGCCGGGCTTGTTCGAGCGTGGCAGCCGCCGGCCGAGGTCCGTCTGGAAGGATGTGGAGAGTGCAATCAAGACCATCGCCATCATCGTGCTGTGCCTCTTTATTCTGTTCTTTCTGACATGTGCGTACGGCATCGCCAACCCGGGCAGCCTCGATGGGGGCGGCGGTTTCGGTTACTGGTAAGAAGTACTATTCACTTGATATGACCGGTACCGATCCACTCATCACCTACCTAGCAACAAAAGACGCGCGGTGTCCGTACTGCCAGTACAGCCTGCTCGGGCTCAAACAGAACTCATGTCCCGAGTGCGGCTACGAGATCAATCTGAAGGAACTGTTCGCCGCCGAGGATGCACCCAAGCCGGGCAGGTTCGCGATCGTGGTAACGGTTGGCAACATCGCGCCGGTCACGATCTCGGCCATGCTTGTGCTTCTTTTTTTCTTCGTGGCGATGCAGGTGGATGTGGCGCTCGCCCTCCTGTGGATGATGGTGCTGGGCGGGCACATCGCAGCAATCTGGCTTCTGGCGGTTCCTATCCACCGCTTGCTCACGAGGTCGACGGTCTGGGCCTACCTCTTCAACCCGATCACAGTCACGATCCTTGTTCTCATCGCGGATTCCAAGCTCTCAATGGTGGTGGGCATCCCGAGTGTCTGAGCGAAACACGGAACAACCCGATCACAGAGATGATCCGCTCATCACCTACCTCGCCACGCACGACGCGCCGTGCCTTGGGTGTGGGTACAACCTGCGTGGCCTGGTTTCCCAAGAATGCCCCGAATGTGCCAGGCAGCTTGTGCTGCAGGAGATCGAAGAGTCACAGAATCACAGATCGCCACGAATGGCCAACACGCTCGCGATCATGATGGCAGCGCCTTACCCGGTGTTTGCGATCTTCTTCGCATGGGTGGCCATCGGATACAACATGGATCACATATGGGTGATCGCGAGCGTGGTCCTTCTCACGTGCTCACTCATTGGCGGCCTGATGTTCTTCCTGATCCGTTGTATGCTGAAACGGAATCTGAAGTGGATCTTCTTGCTGAATCCGATTTCGCTTGTGATCGCGCCCGGTCTAGTAGCCAAGGTGCTCTTTCTTATGTTCCAATAGCTAGGCCAAGCGGGAAGCACGGTTTCTATGCAGGACGGGCGGAATCGCCGGCGACAGCCGATCCAGAAGGGGTTTTTCAACGTATAGCTCCCCGGGCCAGATGCCGATATTGCATCTAGCCCGAGGGAAAACCATGCTCCCAGCCGCCTCATCCCGCGTTTCGACCGATCTGCCGCCGAACCTTGTCGAGCACATGCTCGCCATCCGGGCCAAGGCGATCGAGTACGGCCTCGACTTCCACGAGGTTGTCTTCGAGGTCCTCGACTTCGACACGATGAACCAGATCGCCAGCTACGGCGGGTTCCCGATCCGCTATCCCCACTGGAGGTGGGGCGCCGAGTACGACAAGATGTCCAAGCGCGATGCCTACGGCCTCGGGCGCATCTACGAGATGGTCATCAACAACGACCCGTGCTACGCGTATCTCCAGGAATCCAACGCCGAGGTGGACCAGAAGCTCGTCATGGCGCACGTCTTTGGGCACGCCGACTTCTTCAAGCACAACTTCTGGTTCAGCAAGACCGATCGCAAGATGATGGACTCGGTCGCCAACCACGCGATGCGCATCCGCAGGCACATCGACCGCCAGGGCCAGGAGACGGTCGAGCGGTTCATCGACGCGTGCCTCTCGATCGAGCACCTGATCGACCCGCACTCGGTGTTCATCGATCGCGAGGGGGCGGGCGGTGCGGATGAGCCGTACTCCCCGAGTCGGCTGCCGGCCAAGGACTACATGGATTCGTTCATCAACCCGGCCCGGGTGATGGAGGCCGAGAAGAAGGCGCACGAGGCCAAGGCGCAGAAGTCAAAGGGGCGCACGCCGGCCCGGCCCACGCGCGATGTGCTGCTCTTTCTGATGCGTAACGCCAAGCTCGAGGACTGGCAGGTCGATGTGCTCTCGATCATCCGCGACGAGAGCTACTACTTTGCGCCCCAGGCGCAGACCAAGGTCATGAACGAGGGCTGGGCGACGTACTGGCACAGCAAGATGATGACGCGCCACTTCCTCGAAGCGCGCGAGGTCATCCATTACTGCGATCAGCACTCGGGCGTGGTGCACATGGCCCCGGGCGGCTTCAACCCGTACAAAATCGGGCTCGAGCTCTGGAAAGACATCGAGC
Organism: uncultured Phycisphaera sp.; assembly: GCA_963977205.1. Classification (GTDB taxonomy): domain Bacteria; phylum Planctomycetota; class Phycisphaerae; order Phycisphaerales; family UBA1924. The sequence continues at coordinate 4,167 of CAXBOF010000115.1, forward strand.
ACCGCTGGGACACGGGCAAGCACGGCCAGGCGTGGGAATCGCTCGACAGCATGGGCGCCAAGAAGAAGTACGATGACAAGAGCCTCGAAGGCCGCGCCAAGATGTTCGAGATCCGCAAGATCTACAACGACGTCAGCTTCATCGACGAGTTCCTGACGCCCGAGTTCGTCGACAAGTTCAAGATGTACCAGACGGGTGTCGACCCGCGCACGGGCGAGACGAAGATTGTGAGCCGTGACTTTGAGCGCGTCAAGCAGACGCTGCTCTACCGCCTGACCAACATGGGCCAGCCGATGATGTACGTCGCCGACGCGAACTACATGAACCGGGGCGAGCTGTTCCTGGCGAACAAATGGAACGGCCTCGAAGTCGATGCCGCCCGCGCGCTGCCCGTGCTCCAGAACCTCTGCGCGATCTGGGGACGCCCGGTGCACCTGCAGATCCTGCTGCGCGAAGAGATGCAACTGATCACGTGCACGAGCCCCGAGGGCGATCCGAAAATCACCGAGGACGGCCCGATCACGATTCAGAACATCACCGACGACACCCCCGAGCCGGCGCATATCGTGATCTGACGCCGACCGGAACGACTCACCCGCGCGGGCGGATCTTGCCGACCATCGACGTCGCCTTGACCTCAACGCCCTTGAGTCTGCTCTCGAGCGCCTCGCGGTTGGGGGCGTGATCCATCGCGGTTGTTTTGTTGACAGCTTCCATCTCGACCAGTTCGACGAGCGAGTCCGTGAACGAGCGCATGCCGTCGGCCTTTGAGCCGTTAAGGATCGAGGGCAGGTCCTCGTCGTGCCCCTCGCGGATCGCCTCGCGGACGGATGGGTTCATGAGCAAGACTTCCGTGGCCGGCACGGTGCTGGATTGGAAATCGTCGAGCGCCGGAAGCAGGCGCTGGGCGCAGATCGCACGGAGGCTGTTGGACAGGCTCATGCGGATGAACTGGCGTTCCTCGGGCGGGAAGAACTCAAGGATGCGGCCGAACGACTGCATCGTGTCGGCTGTGTGGAGCGTCGCGAAAACAAGGTGGCCCGTCTCGGCCGCCTGGATCGCTGCGAGCATCGTGTTCTTGTCCCGCATCTCGCCGATGAAGATTACATCCGGGTCCTGGCGCACAGCCGAGCGCATCGCGTCGGCGAACGAGTGCACGTCGATGCCGAGCTCGCGCTGGCTGATGATGGCTTTCTTGGGCGTAAAGCGGAACTCGACCGGGTCTTCGATGGTGATGATGTTCACATCGCGCACCGTGTTGACGTGGTCGATCATCGCCGCCAGCGTCGTGCTCTTGCCCGAGCCGGTGATGCCGCACACGATCACGAGGCCTTCGTGGGTCTGGTCGACGATCTTGCTGTAGACGCTGGGCAGGTGGAGCGAGGCGTAGGTGGGGATCTCCGCCTTGACGCGCCGGATCGCGGCGTGGACGTGCCCGCCGGCGAGATACATGTTCACGCGGAACCGGTCGCCGGTGTCGAGATGGGCTGCAAAGTCGAGCGAGCCGTGCTCGAGGAAGCGGGCGCGCTGGGCTTCATCCAGCAGCGGATCGAGCATGTGGTCGGCCTCGTCCTCGTTCAGTGGGTCCGTGTTGACCCGTTTGAGGTGCCCGCCCACCCGATACACCGGGGGCAGCCCGACCTTGATGTGCAGGTCCGAGGCGTCAAGCTGAGCCATGGCGGCCAGGAGGCGCTTGATGGAATGAGAGCCCTCGATCATGGCGTGGCCCCAGAACGCGGAGAACTCCGCTGGTCCAGTCTACCAGAGAGCCCCGCGGCCGCGAATGCTGGTGATCTCTGCGGCTTGTGCCGCTCGTAGAGGCCGGGCTGACCCCCAAAATGGTGGTTTGGGGTAGCCGATGCCCGGTTTGAAAGGCATCTTGTGGGGGCATTGGCCTTGCCGATGCGACAACTTTGCCCCCGCCCGGGGGCGGCCGCGGGGGCGTCAACTCCTTCGCGACCGCCCCCTCGCCCTTTTTGACCCGCGTATCCGAGTTCGCTTGCATCGCCCGGATCTGGGCTTACTTTGTCTCTAGAAGGCAAAGAAGCTATTGAGGTCCGAATATGCGCGCGATTCGTGGGGCACTCCTGCTCCTTGTGTCATTGGTCTGGGGTTTCGGCCCCGCTCATGCCCAGCAGACGGTGTACGTTGATGCCTCGGCAGCGG
>CAXBOF010000116.1:0-6330 GCA_963977205.1 uncultured Phycisphaera sp.
AGCCCATCACCCTATCGAAAGCGGGTTGATGTCACGTGCGCACAAATCGAGAGTTCAAGACTTGAGCGACTGCAATACCTTCTCAAACTCGACTTCGATATCCCGCTCATCCCCGACCGAAGCAAGAAGGATCTCTCGCAGTATCCCCTGCATTTTGCGCTTGACCGTCTGTACCCGCTGCGAGATCGCCTCCGCTTCCAGCCCGGTCTCGGCCGCGATCTGCTCGTTTGTCATCTCCGCCCCGCCGCGGATCGGCCCGAGCACCTTGAGCTCGAATGCCCGCCAATGAGCCCCCTGATCCGCAGCCAGGCAGACCTGCCTCACCTTTTCTAGGGCTTCATTCATGATTTGGCGTGACCATTCCAAATGGAACGCGTCCTCCGGGTCGTCGTGATCGATATCCACCCTAATCGCTGAGAGATCGAGCGCGGTCGAAAACTGTCGGATCTTGGCCTTCTGCCGCACCGCATCCGTCAGGTGATTCCGCAGACACGTCAGCAGGAACGCCCTGAAACTGCCCCGCTCCTGCTCGGCCTGCTCGAAAAGCCCCCGCCCGAGCAAAACAGTCGCCACAAAGCTCTGCGTGATATCCGCCGCATCATCCGGCCCGTGGCCCTTCGCGCGAACATACGCATAGATCGGTGTCCAGTAATGCGACAAAAGCCGCTCCAAAGCCCCGCTGTCATGGGCTTTACGAACAAGCGACCAGTCTGTCGTCAGAAATCCGTCCGATTGTCTCACTCAATCCCCCATCGTCTATAGAATAACTCTATGGCGAGCGATCGACCCCCGCAACATGAATCGAGTTCGTCAGCCGATCTCGATCGGCAGGCCGCATTTGAGCTTGCCCAATTCATCATGTCCGAGGGCCATACTGAAAATGAGCCTCCTTTCGAGCCCGAAACCGGGGCCCCACATCCAAGACACCTCGGGCCCTACCGCATCCGGCGCCTCCTGGCCACGGGGGGCATGTCCGAGGTCTTTGAGGCTCTTGACCCGAAAAGCACCCCTTGTGCGCTCAAAGTCGTCCGGCATCTCCCGCTCAATTCGCCTCAGATCCTCAGACTCAGGCGCGAAGCCGATCTCCTGCATCTGCTCGATCATCCCAACATCCCAAAGGCCCTCGATGTCGGCGAGGCCACGATCGAGCCCAGAGGCCCCAAAGTCCCCTACATCGCCCTGGAGCTCATAGAAAAAGCCCGCCCGATCGATCGCTATGTCCAGGACGAGTCGATTCCACTCCGGCAGAGCGTCGAACTGATCGCACGAGCCGCCGACGCCCTCCACCATGCGCACATGCGTGGCGTCATCCACAGAGATATCAAACCCACCAATTCCTCGGCACGGTCCAGTACATGAGCCCCGAACAGGTGTCAGGCAATCTCGCAAACATCGATGTCCGCACCGACATCTATTCCCTCGGCCTCATCCTCTACCAACTCGTCACAGGCGAACTCCCCTACTCCACCGCGGGCATCCCGCTTGTGCTGGCGACACAGATTGTCCGCTCGGCGCCCATACCCTCGCCCCGCACCAAAGCTCCCCGGCTCGACAGAGACCTCGAAGCCGTCGTGATCAAAGCGCTCGCACGTTTACCCTCGCTGCGCTACCAGACCGCCGGTGCATTCTGCGATGATCTCAATCTATGGCTTCAGGGCAAGCGCGTCGCAGCACGCGACTCCAAACGCTGGATCGGCTTCACCCAGTGGCTCGCCAGACACCCATTCACTTCGACCGCTGTTGCTTGCCTCACGCTCATCGTAATTTCGCTGCTCGTTGCATTTGGTTCAATTCGATTCGTCAACAACGCCCCGCACAATCTCGTGGTCAATCGTGCTTCTCAGACTGCTCAGCTCCGTTCTCTGAGCGGTCGAGTCCTGCACGAATGGACCAACCTGAGCAGCATGCCCGGCTCGAACGATTCCGCCGTGCTTGTACCAACGACCGACGGCAAGAACTCGGATACGTTCATCGCTCTGTCATACAACCACCCCGATCCTCTCGACACAGAAAATCTCCACATCGTCAGCATGGGTGATCCTGAGCAGATCATCTGGAAAGGACCGGGCACGACCCCGATCGAGAACTACCCCGACTACGTCGAACGCGATATCCATCCCGAAACCAACATCCCGAACAAGCGAACCGAGTTCTTTTTGCGCACGCTTATCGCTGCGGATGTCTTCCCCGAAATCCCCGGCCAGGAACTCGTCTCGATCGTCACGAATCGCAAGCAGTTCCCCACCGCCATACGTATTCACAGCCTCGCCCCGCTGCTCACCGGCAACGAGCCCAAACTGCTTTATGAAGTCTGGCACCCGGGCTATCTCTACCAGATCCATTGGCACGAAGAGACCGGCCAACTCATCTCAGCCGGGGTTAATAACCGCTTCGATTACGCCCACATCGGCGAACCCCACAACCCGTGGGGACAGGCGGTAGTCGCGTTTGCAATCAAGCCGGTACTCAATCATATTGAAGGAGCACGCGAAACCCCAAAATGGCTTACACAATACAGCCAGAGCGAAGTCGGCGGCCCCACCTGGTACAGCACCTTATCGCCCTCTTCTTACAGCGAAAAGTGGATCATCGCCAGCATTGAGCGACTCAATTCGCGCGACAACGACGGCAAAAATATTGCCATTGAACTTCGGCACCAACAGCCCGCTCACAACAACATCTGGATCAGAGTGCCCTGGCAATTTGATCCGACAGACGGAAGCTCAGACCTCGGTACGATCCCAGACTTTACAAATGCTCAGATGCCCGATGCCAAGGATTACGACTGGCAATTCCAAGCCGTCCCTCTGCCAGCCTATACCGAAGTCGAACCCGCGCAATAAGTCCTTCTGAATCGAATATTTCTTGCCGATCCACGCTACCCGTTCGGCGGGGGCCGTATTCCCAGAGGGAGCATTGGCGTCCATCCGGGCGCTGGCGGTCTGGCCAGCCAGAGGCCAGAGGGATGATCAACGCTCGGTGTTCCCCTCCTCTTCGGCACACCGCGGCCCCCTGCCGCGGTGTGCTTCTTTTTCAGAGTCAGCAAACCCATTCAAATTCACGAGTTAGATTCGGTCTTGCCCGCCGCTGCCTCGTCGACAACCCAAACCGCCCGCGCGCCCCTTGAAGCAAGCCCCGCCGGCAGCGGCTCACCAGCAAGACACCGCGCCACCGCATCCGCCTTCCCTGCGCCAAAGCCCAACACAACAACCAGCTTCGCCGATCGCAGAACGGGCATCGTCAGCGTGATCCGTTCCGGCGGCGGCTTGGGTGAATCCGTGATCCCTATCACCGACCCATCGGCCGACAACTCGTCCGCTCCCGGAAAGAGCGACGCAACATGCCCGTCTTCACCGACCCCGAGAAGCACCGCATCCAGCGTGCCGCCCTCGCCCAGCACCGCCATCATCGTGCGCGCATAATCGGCCGCCCCACCGACCGGTCCGAGCTCCCCCTTCATCCGGTGGACGCGGTCGGGCGTGATCGGAAGCCCGGGCAGCACTTGGCTCGCAAACGAGCCGTAGTTCGAGTCCGCGTGCCCGATCGGCACAGCCCGCTCATCGACCCAGAAGAGGTGGGTCTGGTCCCACGGGAAGTCACCCGCAGTCTTCGGATCTGCCAGCTCTGCAAAGACCGTCCTCGGGCTCGAGCCGCCCGGGATCGCCAGCGTAAAGACGCCCCTCTCCGCGACAGCCTGTGCCGCCGCTTCGCGCAGAAGTTTGGCAGTCACTTGCCCGCCCAGGGCCGCATCGCGCACACGGCGTACATCCAGCTCGTGCCCATTCCCATTCATTGCTCGCAGCCCGATTGGGCATCCGCATCAACAAACGAGCCCCAACATTCTTCCGGTTCGTATGGGGCGGTGCGAGGACGGAAGATCCGCGCAGCGTCCGCGGGTCCATCGGAGCCGGCCGCGTAGTTCGGGAACTTCGATGCCGGCAACTTGTCGAGGCCACCCAGCACAGCGTCGGCCCAGACCCACGACGCCTCGACCTCGTCCTGACGGATGAACAGCGTCGCATCGCCCTTGATCGCGTCGAGCAGCAATCGCTCGTACGCCTCGGGCAACTCCGCGCCGAACGCCTCGGCATAGGTGAACTGCAGATCCACGTTCTCGATATTCACGCCCGGCCCGGGACGCTTGGCCCCCACGCTCAGACGGATGCCCTCGTCGGGCTGGATGCGGATGCGCAGGATGTTCGGGCAGGCGGGCATGCAATCGTTCTGCTGAAAGAGATGCAGCGGCGGCGTACGAAACCGCACACGGATCTCCGACATACGTGAGGCCAAACGTTTGCCGTGACGCAGATAAAAAGGAACGCCCGTCCAACGCCAGGAATTCAGATGGATCCGCGTGGCGATGTACGTCGGCGTGGTCGAATCGGACGCCACGTCCTGTTCATCGAGATAGCCGATCACGGGTTTGCCGTCGATCGTGCCCGGGCCGTACTGCCCGCTGACCGTGCTCTCGGCGACCTCCTCTGGCGTGGTCGGCACCTTGATCGAGCGGAGCACGCGCACTTTCTCGTTGCGGACATCGTTGGGCGCCAGGCTCAATGGCGCTTCCATCGCGGTCAGCGCCAGAAGCTGCATCATATGATTCTGCATCATGTCCCGCAGCGCGCCGGCCGAGTCGTAATACCCCGCCCGCTCACCCACGCCCAGCGTCTCCGACACCGTGATCTGCACGCTGGCGATGTGATGGCTGTTCCACAAGGGCTCGATCATGCCGTTGGCAAACCGGAACGCGACGAGATTCTGGACCGTCTCCTTGCCGAGGTAGTGATCAATCCGGTAGACCTGATCCTCCTCGACGAACTGCGAGAGATGTTTGTCCAGAGCGCGGGCGCTGGCCAGGTCGTGCCCGAAGGGCTTCTCAACGACGAGACGTGACCACGGCTCGCTGCCCGAGCCATTCTTCCGCGTAAGCATGCCCGAACCGGCCAGGTTCTCCGTGATCGGCCCGAAGAGGCTCGGCGAAACGGAGAGGTAGAACATCCGGTTGCCGATAAGCCCGCGCTTGGTCTCGTGCGCCTTGAGGGCCTCATTCATCGCGCGGAACGACTCTTCCTTCTTGGCATCAAGCTGGAAGTACTCGATGAACGCCTCGAACTCACCCCAGGCCTTTGGCTCATCTTTCGCCTCATCCACATTCTCGCGCAAGTAGTCAATAAAGGCATCGCGGTCCGGCTGGCTCCGCCCCGTCGCCAGGATCACAAAGTTCTTGATGAGCCCCGACCGCCAGACGCGGAAAAGCGAGGGAAAGAGCTTGCGATGCGCCAGATCGCCCGTCGCCCCGAACAGCACCAGCGCGAACTGCTTTGCTTCATTCACAGGACATTCCCCGCTGCGTTGTGTGTGACTCAATTCCGGATCTGTTCCAACGGTAGCCGATCCCAGCCAGACGCATCCGTGCGTCAAAATCAATAAGAGGTGGTTGTGTGGTCGCCCAGCCAATAGGTGTGGAAGACGCCCTGGCGGTCGATCCTTTTATACGTGTGCGCCCCGAATGCATCGCGCTGGGCCTGAAGCAGGTTGTGCGGCAAACGCTCAGACCTGGAGGTATCGAAATACGCCAAAGCCGAGGCCATCACCGGGCACCCGATCCCACTGGCTGCTGAGGCCGCGACCGCTCGGCGGAGGCCCGGCATGGCCTCACCGATCCGCTCGGCAAACCACGGATCGAGCAGAAGCCTGCCCGCACCCGCGCCCTTCATAGCCTCGCTCATGCGATCGAGGAATGCGATCCGGATGATGCATCCCGCCCGCCAGAGCTTGGCGACCCGATCGAGCCGCACACCCCATTCATGGGCATCGCTGGCCGAGGCAATCAAATCTAGACCCTGCGCAAAGGAGATCACGACCGTGGCAAAGAGCGCATCGCGCAGGTCATCGGGCTTGATGTCTGTCAGGTTCGGTGCGCCGATTGCCTGGCCATGCTTTTGAGCAAGAGCTTGCCGCAGTTCGCGCCTTGACGACACACCACGGGCAAAGACTGCCTCAGCCAGTGTCGGACAGGGCACCCCGAGGTCGAGCGCCATTTCCGCGGTCCACTTGCCCGTGCCTTTTTGCTGTGCCTCGTCGAGCACCACATCCACAAGCCTGCCCTGGCCCTCGCCGTCACGCACCCGGAAGATCTGCTCGGTGATCTCAAGGAGAAAGCTCTTCATCTCACCGGTGTTCCACGAGCCGAACGTGTCGGCGAGTTGGTCGGGCCCCATGCCCTCGACCCGCCGGAGCAGCGCGTATGACTCGCAGATCGCCTGCATGAAGGCGTACTCGATCCCGTTGTGGACCGTCTTGACCGCGTGGCCGCAGCCGCCGCCGCCG
>CAXBOF010000117.1:0-6324 GCA_963977205.1 uncultured Phycisphaera sp.
CGCCGGCGAGATCGGGCACGTCATCATCGACCCCGAGAACCCACAAGGCCGACGAGAACTCGAGCACCAATGCTCCCGCACAGCCATCGCCCGCGATATCTGCGAGGCCATCGAGAACGGCGAGCCCTCCGTGCTCGCAACCGCCATCAAAGACGGCAGCCCGTGCACCTCCTCACTCATCGCAAGCGCTCTCGAACAGAACGACGATCTGACCACCCGGATCGTCACCACCGCCAGCAAGAAAGTCGGACGCGTCGTCGGCTCGATGGTGACCATGCTCTCGCTCGAACACATCGTCGTCGGCGGCGGGCTGGTCGAGGTCGCCGGCCCGTTCATCGTCGAGCCGATCCAACGGGCCGCCCGCCAGACCTGCTGGCCCGAAGAACTCCGCACCCTCGAGGTCCACGCGACCAAACTCGGCGCCAACGCGGGCCTGCTGGGAGCCGCCCTGCTCGCGGCTTCACGCATCGGCCAGGGCGCCTGATCCAGCAGAACGCGCACCCCCGGGTATGGTCTAGGGGCCAAAGCAGAGTGCGCACAAAAAAACCCGCCAGGCAACAGAGCCAGAGGCGGGTGTGGGAATCACATCGTCGTGATCGGAAGCGAGATCTGGATGCTCAACATGCTCGAGATGGGATCAGGAGAGCGCGTCCAGAAGGCCTTCAACGGTGCCGGCGACCTTGACGGGGGTTTCATACGTGCCGTCTTCGATCTCGGCGCGGATACGGTCCACAAGGTCCTGTCTGATGGGTTTGTCCTCGCCTGTGTATTTGGAAGCGGCGACTCGGGCCGTGTCCGAAACATCGACGGAGTCCTGCCCGCGTTCGATGCCGGCACCCTCTCCCGGTCGGCCTTCACGATCTGCCCGACCCGCGGACCGTCCGATCGCTTCGGACCGAAGAACCTCGTTGCCACTGGAAATTCGACCTACGTCTGTCATCCGTTCCACTCCATTCTCACACTTCTTCGAGGCTCACGCGCAAGTTCTGCCTGTCGCGCAATTCCCACCACACCTCAACAACCAAACGGATCAGAAAGCCGGGTATTCCCACCACCAGACCTACGATCCGAAACTCAGGAGGGACGAGATGTTGTGTACTCATCACGTCCTCCGCAAATGTGTATCGTCGGGCTGGTCGAACTTGCTGCAAAGTCACTCAATTCCTTCATCTTGTTCGTAACCCGATACAAGATAACCTCTTAGAGTAATAACGATGAAACGGACTCGACATATTTTTTTCCGCTCATGCACCCTTCATGAAGGCCGAAACGCCATTTCCCGCACCACAAGCCAATTTCCGCAGATTTGGAATACGGTCGGGTGTCTCATTTTCATGCTCGCAATTCTGGGGTGTGCCTCCAGTGGCCCAAAACAGCCCCCCAGTTCTGAGGGAGAAATCCTGTTTGATCAGAGCGCGAGCGCAACGAATGCCGACGGAAATTTCTGGACCATCGGACTCAAGCCGTTCGCCGGCAGCGATGCCAGACTGCGGGCCGAGCAGGAACTGGCGCGCCTCCGCCGACTCGACGGACTCAAAGACGCCTTCGTCCTCGCCCGCGGCCCGCGCGTAATCGTCTGCATCGGCAAGGTCGACCTCCGCTCAGCGCCGGAGATCTATGGCAGGCGGGCCGTCTACACGCTGCAGATCGGTGTCTATGGCCGAGCGGATATGAAGGCCCCCACCGAGAAGGACGTGCTCGAGGCTCGCAAGAAGGCCGAGGAGGCCGCCGCCGAGCTCCGCAGACAGGGCGAGCTGGCCTTCTATTACCACGGCCCGAGCATGAGCATGGTCACCGTGGGCGTCTTCGGCGAGAGCGATATCCAGAACAGCTTCAGCCTCGAACTCCGCGACCTGATGGAGCGGTTCCCGCACAACCTCGTCAACGGCCAGGGCGTCAGCCAGACGGTCATGACCACCGACGGGCGCGAAGAACAGATGCTCCAGCCGAGCTTCCCTGTGCTCATCCCGACGCAGTAAATACGGCCTGATACTGGATTTATCCCTGAATCCAGACCGACTCGATGCGCGTGGCCAGCCACTGATCGCCCGAAGCACGCCACTCGATCTCCCACCATGAGTGCCCGAGCAGCCCGCCATCGGGCATTCGCACGCGGACACGCACCAGCGTGCGCCCGATCGAGGGGCCATCCATACCGGCCCGTGTCTCGAGAATCTGGTGCGAGCCCACGAAGGGCACGATCCATTTCGAAATAGCCGTGCGGATCTGCTCGAAGTCGCTGATCTGGGGCACCCGCCGTGCTGTCCCGGCGGCGTTGTCGCTCGGACTGATCCGGAAAGGCTCAGCCAGGATCGCGCGCACGCCGTCGGCATTGCCCTCGGCGACCGAGGCTACCAGCTCAGCCGTGCGATCGATCAGGATCTCCCGATCGGTCGTCACCCGTCCCGCGGTCAGGTACACCCCCGCTGCCAGCACAAAGAGCACCGCCGCCACTATGAGCGATGGAGCCTTCTTTTGGCGCCGGACCGTGGTGATGAGCACCACGAACCCGACAATCACCAAGACCCCCACCGGGAGCAGCGGAGCTTCATAGAGCCAGTGCTCAAGGATCGGGGTGTCTGGCAGGGCGGGCAGTGAGCCTTCGTCTGGGCCGAGGATTTGCATCGTTTGGAGCCTACCGCGCCCGCTGGCCGATGCAAGGGAGCACGCGCCGGAGGTGCGCATCCACACAACTTCGGCGCTGGAGACGCGTCATGGCAGGCAAAGTGCGCGCAATCGCACCGAGCGGCGAGGCCTCGATCGAGGCGTCCGGGTCGGTGCTTGACAAGAACTTGGCAGCGCTGAGTGTGGTATCCCAGCGCGCCGCCCGCGCGATCGCTCAGACCACAAGCAGGACCGATCTCGAATGGACCGTCGCCGACGACGGCCTGATCTCGTGCGCCTTCACCGACGCCTGGGGCCGCAAAACCTCCCTGGCCAGCCGGAAGCGCCCCGGCGAAGAGGCCAAACGCCTCGCCGAGGCCGTCGACATCGACAAGGCGGGCGTGGTCATCATCAAGGGCTTCGGCTGCGGGCACCACATCCGGGCGCTGCTCGAACAGGGCAAGTCCGCAGCCCTGATCGTGGTGTACGAGCCGGACGTCGCCCTCCTGCGATCCGTCCTTGAGCGTCAGGATTTCTCGGGATGGCTCGTCGACCCGCTCGTCGCGTTCATCACCGACCCCGATGACGCCGCGGTGATCAGTGAAACGTTCTCCGGCAGCGAAGGCCTCGTCTCTCTGGGACTTAAGCTCGTCGAGCATCCGCCAAGCAGCAAACGACTGGCCGACACGACCGACCGCTTCGAGGCTCGCCTTGCGGGCGTGGTCCGGGCGATCCGCACGAATGTCATCACGACGCTGGTCCAGTCCGATGTCACGATGCGCAACCAGATCATGAATCTGGACCGGTACGCCCAGGCTCCTGGCATCGACGATCTCAAAGGCGCCTGCGCGGGCAAGCCGGCGATCGTCATCTCAGCGGGCCCGAGCCTTCGGCGAAACCTGCACCTGCTCGAGCAGCCGTGGGTCCGCGAGAAGTTCGTCCTCATCGCGGTGCAGACGATGCTGCGTCCGCTGCTGGCGCGGGGCATCAAGCCCCATTTCGTCACCGCTCTGGATTACCACGAGATCAGCAGGCGTTTCTACGAGGGCCTGACGAAAGAAGACGTCGAGGGCATCACGCTCGTCGCCGAGGCCAAGGGCAACCCGGCGATCCTGGACGCCTGGCCGGGCGTCCTGCGCTGCCCCAAGGACAACTGCCTCTCCAAGCTCCTCGAACAGACCGACGCAGACCGCGGCCCGATCAAACCCGGCGCCACCGTCGCGCATCTGGCGTACTACCTCGCCCGGCACCTCGGCTGCGACCCGGTCACGCTCATCGGGCAGGATCTGGCGTTCACCGACGGGCAGTACTACGCCTCCGGGGCCGCGATCCACGACGTCTGGGCCAGTGAGCTCGGCGAGTTCTGCACGCTCGAAACGCTCGAATGGCAGCGGATCGCGCGGATGCGCAGCCGGCTCGTCCCCGCGCGTGACCACCTTGGCCGGGGCGTCTACACCGACGAGCAGATGCACACGTATCTCACGCAGTTCGAGCGCGATTTCGCGGCCGATGCGAACTCCGGGCTGACCGTTATCGACGCGACCGAGGGCGGCATCGAAAAGCAAGGCGTCCGCGTCATGACGCTCGCCGAGGTGCTCGAGCAGTACATAGACAGCGACGACATCGAATTGCCCGAAACACCAAACTCAACCGCCAGCGAGCTGCGCCAGGCCAAGAAGAAACTCCGCGACGTGCGGGCCGATGTGTGGAAGGTGGGCGAGCTCTGCCGCAAGACCCACAGCGCGATGCTGGAGATGGCAGAGCACCACGAAAACCAATCCCGCGTCAACGAGCTCATCAAGAAGGTCTACGCCCACCGCGACGAGATCAACACGTACGAGCCGGCCTACACGCTCGTGCAGGACCTCAACCAGACGGGCACACTCAAACGCGCCAAGGCGGATCGGAAGATTCACTTGGCCGACCACTCGCCTCTGGAGCAGCAGAAGGCGCAGATCGAGCGTGATGCGGAGAACGTCCGCTGGCTTGGTGACGCGGCCGAGCTTTTGGGCGAGATGATGGATGCCGCGATCCGTGCGCACGACGGCAAGGCCGACAAGATCACGCGCGAAGACCCGGCTGTCGATCCCGATGCCGAGGCTAGCGCCGGCAAGAAGCGCGTCTGGGCGGTCATCCCCGCCGACCCGTGGAAGTCGGACCTCGGTGTGCCGCGCGATCTGGCCGAGCCCGTGCTCGCGGGCCGAAGCGCCCTGCGTCTCACGCTCGATCGATTGGCGCAGACCAAAGAAATCGAAGGCATCGCGATCGTGACGCACAACGTGGGCGATACCGCCAAGGCCGCGGGCCTGGATCCCAGCGGCGGGCGCGCGGGCAAACTCGCGGTGCGCTTCATCGAAGCCGATGCGGAGACATACATCGATCGCGCCACAGCGATCCGCGGGGCACGCGCTTTCAGCGCACGTTCCTGGCGTGGCGGCGTGGCGGGCTGGACCGCTTACGACGAATTGCTCCACCCCGAGGCCACACTCGAAGCGCTCGAAACCGTCGGCGCCGACGCGGCCCTGCTCGTTGGCGCGGACTGGGGGCTTATCGACCCGAGTCTCTGCGACGAGGCCGCGGCCCGGTTCAAGAACTTCCCCACCTCGCACAAGCTCGTCTTCAGTCAGGCGGCTGTGGGCCTCTCGCCGGTATTGGTCGAGAAATCGATCGTTCGGAGCATTGTGCAGAAAAAGCCCGAGGCGGGCTCGTTCGCCTCGATCGGTTCGATGCTGGGCTACCTGCCCGTGCAGCCGTCGAGCGACCCGATCGCCGGCACGGGGTGCATCCACGTCCACCCGAGTGTGCGCGATCTTGGCGAGCGCCTCACTTTCGATTCGCGCTCGCGTCAGGAACTCCTGCTGCGTGCGCTCAAAGATCATGACGCGCTCAAAATGGACGCCAAGCAGATCGCCGAGGCGGTCTCGGGCGTCGCGTTCACCGCCAGTGCGCCCGAACACCTGACACTCGAACTGGTTTCCGTCGATGGCAGGATGCTCGACGCCGAGCACGCGATCGCGCTGATCCGTCAAGCGACGCAGCTGCGCGAGGATGTCGCGCTCACACTGACCGCCGAGATCACGTCGCAGGATATGGCGGATGTCCTTGAGCACCCGGAACTGGCGCGGATCGTTGGCGCTGCCAAAGGCGCGGGGATTCTGGCGGTCCACGTGCGCACGCCTGCACTGGCGGGCGAGAGCAAACTCATCGGGCTCACAGAGCTGGGTGTGGATGTCATCAGCGTGGACTACGTCTCCGACCGTGAATCGACGTGCGAACTGCTGACCGGCAGGCAGGGCTTCGCGGCTGCCCACGCGGCCCTGACAGGCCTGATCCATCACCGCAACACGACCCATCGTCTCGACAGCCTGCACAGCCCGTGGGTTGTGGTGCGTCTGACGAGGCGCGACGCGATCTACGAAGAGATCGAGCCGCTGTATGACCGGTGGATGATGTCCTCGGGCGCTGCGGTGATCGATCCGTTGCCGGAATCCGTTTCGGGCGAGCGCATCGAGCCGTTCGAGCTGCCAAAGCTAGCAAGCAAGGTCTTTGGGCGTACGAAGCTGACGATCCGGGCCGATCGCACCACGGCTGCGGGCGACCACGCGCGCGACGGGATCGCGCTGGCCTGGCGCCGACAGATGGAATCGCTGACGGCGATCGAGCCGGCGCGGGTGATGGAGATCAAGTCGAGCGCCCAGCCCGCGAGGTCGGCGTGATGCC
>CAXBOF010000118.1:0-6321 GCA_963977205.1 uncultured Phycisphaera sp.
ATCTTGCCCTGCTCGCTGGTGGGGGAGTACTGGCCTTTGGTGAGGCCGTAGATCCGGTTGTTGAGGAGCACAATCGTGATGTCCACATTCCGGCGCATGGCGTGAACGGTGTGGTTGCCCCCGATCGAGAGCAGGTCACCGTCACCCGAGACGACGCAGACCTTGAGATCCGGGTTGGCGAGCTTGACGCCCGTCGCGACGCACAGGCTCCGCCCGTGGATGGTGTGCATCCCGAAGGTGTCCATGTAGTACGGGAAGCGTGCGGCGCACCCGATGCCGGAGATGAAAACGTAATCCTCCTTGCGGATGGCGAGCTTGGGTACGCCGGTCAGGACGGCGTAGTCGCCGCAACCCGGGCACCAGCGCACGTCCTGATTGCTCGTAAAGTCCTTGGGTTTGTACTGGGGCAGCTCGACGCCTTTGCCGAGATTGGTGGTCGGGGCGGTGGTCACTTTCTCGCCTCCTTGCGATCGTGCAGGATCGTGCGCACGCCGGCGACGAGTTCGTCCACGCCGAATGAGCGTCCCTGAATCTTGCCCAGCGGCACCGCGTCGATCAGAAACCGCGAGCGGATCAGCATCGCCAATTGACCCGTGTTGTTCTCGGGGACGATGACGTGCGTAAAGCGTCCGAGCACGTCATGGATGTTCGTCGGCATCGGGTTGAGGTAGCGCAGGTTGGCGCACCCGACGGTCAGGCCCGACGCGCGCAGGCGGGCAGCTGCGGTCAGGATGGCGCCGTGCGTGCTGCCCCAGCCGAGCAGCAGGACCTCGCCCGATTGGTCACCCTCGACCTCGAGCTCGGGCAACCACTTGGCGGCCCGCTCGATTTTCTCGGCCCGTGTGTGCACCATGCGTTCGTGGTTGGCCGGGTCGTAGGAGACAGCTCCCGTGAGGTCGGCTTTCTCGAGGCTCCCGATGCGGTGCTCCATGCCGGGCGTGCCGGGCAGGGCCCACGGGCGGGCGAGTGTCTCAGGGTCGCGCTGGTAGGGCATGTAGCCGACGGCCGGGTTCTTGGGCTCGGTCGGATGATGCGCCTCGATGGGCTCGATGGCGTCGTAGTCTGGCAGGAGCCATGGCTCGGCTCCGTTTGCGATGGAGGCGTCGGAGAGGATGATGACCGGGCACATGTGCCGCGTGGCGAGCCGCACGGCTTCCACCGCGGTGTTGAAACAGTCCGCCGGGCTGTTGGGCGCGATGACAATGCACGGGCTCTCGCCGGCGCGCCCGAACATCGCAAGGAAGAGGTCGGCCTGCTCTGTCTTGGTGGGCATACCCGTGGATGGGCCGGCCCGCTGAACATCGAGCACCACGAGCGGAAGCTCGTACATCACCGCCAGCCCGAGTGCCTCCGCCTTGAGACACAGCCCCGGTCCAGAGGTGCCGGTGATCCCGATGTCGCCCGCGAAGCTTGCACCGATGGCAGCGCAGATGGCCGCGATCTCGTCCTCGGCCTGGAACGTCTTGATGCCAAGATGCTTGAGTCTGGCCATCGCGTGCAGGACATCCGAGGCGGGCGTGATGGGGTAGCTGGCATAGACAAGCTCTTTGCCGATTTTCTGGGCCGCGGCTGCAAAGCCAAGCGCCAGGGCGCTGTTGCCATCGATCCGCCGATACTTGCCGGGTTTGAGTTTGGCGGGCGGGACGATGTACTTGACCGCCAGAAGCTCGGCCGTCTCACCGAAGTGGTAGCCGGCCTTGAGGACGATCGAGTTCGCCTCGGCGATCTCGGGTCGGCCCTTCTTGATGCCGTACTGGGTCTCGAAGTGCCGGAGCGTCGCGTCGAGTGGGCGCTGGTAGATCCAGTAGGCGATCCCGAGCGCGAACATGTTGCGGCAACGGTCGGCGTCTTTGGCGCCCAGCTCGGTATCCGAAAGCGCTTCGCGGGTCATCCGGCTCATGGGGACGCGGACGATCTGGCGTTCGCTGTTGATCTGGTCATCACCGAGCGGGTTATACCCCTCGGGGTAGCCGCACTTGCGGAGGTTGACGTCGGTGAATTCGTCCTCGTTGACGATGACGAGTCCACCGACCTCGACGTCATCGATGTTGGTCTTGAAGCCCGCGGGGTTCATGGCAAAGAGCGCGTTGACGCGGTCGCCCGGCGTGAAGACCTCATGGGAGGCGAACTGGAGCTGGAACCCGGAGACACCGAAGGTCGTGCCCTTGGGGGCTCGGATCTCGGCGGGGAAGTCGGGGAAGGTGGAGATGTCGTTGCCGAAGACGGCCGAGGTCGTGGTGAACTCGCCGCCGGCCAGCTGCATCCCGTCGCCCGAGTCGCCGCAGAACCGGATCACGACGGCGTCGAGGGTCTGGTGGGGCGATTGGGCTGTAGTAGTCATGGCGGCGCGCTGCTCCTGGGTCTCGGGGATACTACGCGCGCCGGGC
Source organism: uncultured Phycisphaera sp. (assembly GCA_963977205.1). GTDB lineage: Bacteria > Planctomycetota > Phycisphaerae > Phycisphaerales > UBA1924. The sequence goes on from CAXBOF010000118.1 coordinate 2,388, forward strand.
GGAGATTCACGGATTCTGGGGCATATCAGGGGCTTCACTGAGGAAGATCTGGGCCTGCGGGAACGCGGCTCTGAGGCGTTCCAGTCCCGACTGGCCCATCACGCTGGCGGCACTGGCCAGCGCGTCGGCGAGCCAGGGCTCTGGGGCGATGACGGTGACCGCGACGCGCTTGGTAAGGCCGTAGCCTGTGCGTGGATCGATGATGTGCGAGTAGCGCACGCCGTCGACTTCGAGGTATCGGAATTGATCGCCCGAGGTGGCGACGCCGACGTTGGCCAGGACGACCTCGTGGGGGAGCTGGAGCCCCGTATCGATCATGACGCGCCAGCCTTTCATGCCCGGGGGCGGGTCGCCGATTGCCAGGTCCCCTCCGAGGTCGACGAGGGCGCTGGGGCAGCCGAACTCGCGGAGTAGGTCGAGCGCCTTCTGGGCGGCGTATCCCTTGCCGATGCCCCCGAAGTCGAGCAGCATGCCGGACTGGTCGAATCGGATTCGGCTCTGTTCCACATCAAGCTCGAGGTGCTGCATCCCGACGCACTGGAGCGCGAGCCGGAGCTCGTCGGCATCGGGCAGCGTTTCGTCTTTGAATGCGGGTCGCCAGAGGTGCGTGACGGGTCCGACGGTCGGATCGAACGCGCCGCTGGAAGTTTGCCAAACTGTGCGAGAGAGCGCGAGGACTTCGACGAGATCGTGGCTGGCTTTGTACCACTCGTTGGGCGATAAGGTGACGAGTTGCATCGACTCGCTGGACGGGTCGTAGTCGCTCAGGATCGCGTTTTGGCGCAACATTTCCTCGAACGCTTGCTCGGCGGCGATGGCAGCGGTTTGTTCGCTCTGGGCGTACAGCACCACGCGGGCCTTACCGCCCATAACGATCCTTGCGAATTCGAAGCGTGATGCGGTAGGCTGGGCCCGGTCGGTTGCGGGGGGCAGGGGCCCGTTCGGATCGGACTTGCAGCCGACCAGGAGCACAAAGAGCGTGATCAGAACAAGTCTCAGCGGTGTGATCGTTCTCATTGGTCTGAGCCTAGGGGCGTTGGCCCAGCCGGCTCTCGGGCAGGCGGTTGACACTGAGCGCGAGACTCGTTCGATCCGTGTTCCCGGCACGACGGTGAGTTTCGATCTTGTGCGCGTGCCGGGTGGGACCGTCGAAGTCGATGGCGAGTCGCACGAGGTGCCCGAGCTTTGGGTGCTGCCGCACGAAGTGACGTGGGATCTGTACGACATCTTTCTGTACGAGCTCGACAAGCCCGAGGGTGAGCGCGAATCGGTGGGCAAGGGCGCCGACGCGGTGACGAGGCCCAGCAAGCCCTACGTGCCGCCGGACCGGGGGCTGGGGCACGATGGCTACCCGGCGATGGGCATGACGCTCCACGCGGCCCGCAGGTTCACCGAGTGGCTCGAGAGTCGGCTGCCGACCAAAGCCGAGTGGGTGCATCTGGCGTCGGCGGAGGGCGGGGGCGTGTGGTCGAAAGAGGATGCCGAGTACACGACACACCCGGTCGGGTCGCTGGATCCCAACGATTTCGGTTTGTACGACACGCTGGGCAACGTCGCCGAGTGGGTGGAGACGGACGAGAAGCGCCCCTTCGCGATGGGCGGCAGCTACAAGCAGCCCGCCGATGAGTGCACGCCGACATCGTCGCAGAGGCAAACTTCGGGCTGGAACGCGAGCGACCCGCAGATCCCCAAGAGCCGATGGTGGCTGGCGGATTGCAGCTGGGTCGGGTTTCGGTTTGTCGTGGATGAGAGCGCAGATGAAGGAGCATCGGATGACGAATGACAACATCCATCGGCGGCAGTTCGTCAAGGGGGCCGCGGCTGTCGGCGCAACGGGGCTGTTCGCGGGCTCGGCGCTCGGATCGATCATGAATCCCAGGCGCGACACGCTCCGCGTGGGCGTCGTCGGTTGCGGCGGGCGCGGCACGGGGGCGATGCTCCAGGCGCTCAAGGCCGACCCGAACGCGATGCTCTGGTCGGCGGGCGAGGCGATCGGCGGTCGGATCGAGGCGAGCGTCGGGCGAGTGCAGGCCGGGCTCGATGAGTTCGCTGAGGAGGGCGGGCATTCGGGCACGATCGAGATTCCCGCCGAGCGGATGCACGTCGGGTTCGACGCATATCAGAAAGTCATCGACGAGTGCGACGTTGTGCTGCTGACCACGCCGCCGGCCTTTCGCCCAATGCAGTTGGCCGCGGCCGTTGCTGCGGGCAAGCACGTTTTCTGCGAGAAACCCGTCGCGGTCGATGCCACGGGCGTGCGGAGTGTGCTCGAATCGGCGCGCAAGGCCAAGGAGAACGGTCTGGCACTCATGTCGGGCTTTTGCTGGCGGTATCAGGACCAGTGCAAGGAGACCATGACGCGGCTTCACGAGGGCGGCGTGGGCGATCTGCACACGATCCAGACGACGTACAACACGACCGGCTGGGTTCGGCCTAATCCGAAGCAGGACGCCTGGAGCGAGACCGAATTCCAGTTGCGCAACTGGCAGTATTTCACGCCCTTGTCGGGCGACCACATCGTCGAGCAGGCGGTGCACGCGATCGACTGGATCGCCTGGGCGATGCAGGACGAGCCGCCGGTCAAGTGCTGGGCCATCGGGGGCCGACAGACGAGGCCTGACATCCCAGAGACGGGCAACGTGTTCGATCACTTCAGCGTGACGTACGAGTACGCCAACGGTCAACGCGCGTACCACATGTGCAGGCACTGGCCCAATACACCCTCTGATAACTCGGCGTACTTTCTGGGGAGTAATGGCCGCTGCACGATGCAGCCCTGGACCGGGCAGCACGTGATCGAGGGTGCCAACAACTGGCGGGGTGAGGCGCCCGCCAACGATATGTACCAGCGCGAACACGACGTTCTGTTCAGCTCGATCCGGGACAACAACCCGGTCAATGATGGCGAGCGGATGTCGCACACCACTTTGATGGCCATCATGGCGCGCATGGCGGCCTACACGGGCGAGGTCGTGACTTGGGAGCAGGCGATGGAGAGTCAGGAGAATTTGAACCCGGGTCAGTTCTCATTCGGTGAGCGTCCCCGGCCGAGTGTGGCTGTGCCGGGCGTGACAAAATTCATCTAACGGAGCGATCGATGACTCTTGACCGAAGATCGTTTCTCTTATCAGCCGCGGCTGCGGGTGTCGCTGCGCACGCCGGGCGGGCATGGGCTCAGCCCGAGAAATGGCGAGCCAATCCCGCGGGGGCCGGGCCGAGGATCTTGAAGTCGCTCAAGTTCGGCATGATCGGCGCGGGCGAGACCGTGCGCGAGAAGTTTGAGCTTGCCAAGCAGGCTGGCTTCGATGGCGTCGAACTCGACAGCCCGAGCGGGCTGGATCTGGACGAGGTCATCGAGGCTCGTGACGCGGTAGGCATCGCGATCCCCGGCGTCGTCGATTCGGCGCACTGGGGCAAGCCATTCAACCACCCTGACGAGAGCGTGCGGGCCGAGGGACGGGCGGCTCTGGAGACTGCGATCCGCGACTGCAAGAAAGTCGGCGGCTCAACGGTGCTCGTCGTGCCCGCGGTCGTGCGTCAGGGCATGAGCTACGCGGACGCGTACAGGCTGAGCCAGAAGGAGATCGGCAAGCTCGTGCCGCTGGCTGAGGAACTTGGCGTCGCGATCGCGTTCGAGAACGTGTGGAACAACTTCCTGCTGAGCCCACTCGAGGCGGCTCGGTATGTGGACGACTTCGAGAGCGATCACGTCGGCTGGTACTTCGACGTGGGCAACATCGTCAACTACGCCTGGCCCGAGCAGTGGATCGATGTGTTGGGCAATCGCATCCTCAAACTCGACGTCAAGGAATTCAGCCGAACCAAGCGGGACAACGAGGGCCTCTGGAAGGGCTTCGGCGTCGAGATCGGTGAGGGCGACTGCGACTGGCCCGCGGTGCGAGAAGCATTGGACAGGATCGGGTATCGTGGCTGG
>CAXBOF010000119.1:0-6305 GCA_963977205.1 uncultured Phycisphaera sp.
ATGGGTGATGCTGATGGGTGTATGAATTGCGCGAAGGGCACTACCGATCAGAGATGGATACGGTGCCATCACCCATCTCTGATGGGTGATGCTGGTTCTGGTGGGTGCGTCAATCGCACTACCCATCAAAGATGGGTAGTGGCACCGGGGGTGGATGGGTAGTGGCACCGGGGGTGGATGGGTAGGAACACCGGGGTTGGATGGGTCGGAACACCCGGGAAAATGCGATTCGGTTCAGTGACACACCCCGGGGTGTTCCGAACCGAATCGCATTTCTGGATCGCATCCCAACTCAATCCGGGAAAGTAGTACGCAACTGCCTTGCTTGTGCGCTGAATGCGGGCGGTCGGGTGTTTGGCGCTTTTCAGGGTCGGCTTGTGCGCGGATGATGTCCCGGGCGCACGGGGCGTTCGTACATTGAGAGGAAGTTGGCGTTATGAATACAGATATTCAGAAGGATACCGGTCTGCGCACACCAGAGGGTGTCGCCGAGGATGTGTGGCTGCGCCTTGCCGAGCGCACCGATGACCGGTGGGTCGTGCGTGAGCGCAGCAGCCAGGGCGAGATCGTGGGCGAGGCGCACAGGTTCGCCGACGGGTCCAAGGGCTTTGCCAAGGGCGGCAAGCGCGGGCTGATCGTCGATTGGCCGCTGGACGCCTACGCGGGCGGCTCGTTTGCCTGCCCGGTGTTCGTCTGTGAGGGCGCCAGCGACACGGCGTCGGCGCTCTCGGTCGGGCTGGACGCGGTGGGCATCCCGATGGCCGGCGCGTGCGCTGCGGATATGGCCGATCTTCTGGCGGATCGTCACGCGGTGGTCATCGTCGACTTCGACGAGGCGGGCGAGCGCGGGGCGCGCAAGCTGCTGTCGGCGCTCGTGCCCGTGTGCGCCAGTGTGCGGATGATCCTGCCGCCGCTGGACGCCAAGGACACGCGGGAGGCGGTTGCCAACGGCGCGACGCGCGCAGACTTCGAGGCGCTGGCGGCCCAGGCGGAGGTGCTGGAGATCGGCTCGCTCGTTTCGACGGGTGCGCTGGACGCGTCGGGCGAATCGCAGACTCCTGCGCGGGCGTTCGACTGGCTCTCGCTGGACGAGCTTGGCCCGGGCGAGATGCCAAGGTGGGTCTGGCCCGGTTGCGTGGCGCGCGGGGGCATCACGCTCATGACGGGGCTGTGGAAAGCGGGCAAAACCACGATGATTCTGCACCTTTTGCGGGATCTCTACAAGGGCACGGGGATGGTCACCGAGCCGGCCACCGGCCCGACGCTGATCGTCAGCGAGGAAGGCCCCGCCTCGTGGGCCGCGCGGCGGGCCGAGTTCGAGCTGGACGGGCGCATCCGCTACCTCGCGCGCGACACGTTCGCAAGGCTCACCAAGGACGAATGGCCAAGGCTCGTCGAGAACATCGTGCGCACGACCAGAGAGCTTGGCGCGGAGCTGGTCGTCATCGACACGCTGGCGAACCTCTGGCCGGTCATCAGCGAGAACGACGCAGCCGAGGTGCTCGATGCGCTGGCGCCCCTTCGCGACATCACGCAGGCGGGGGCGGGGCTGTTGCTCCTGCACCATCCGCGCAAGGGCGACGCGGCCGGCGCGAGCTTCACGGCCTCGCGCGGCTCGGGGGCGCTGCCCGCATTCGCCGACATCCTCATCGAGCTGCGCCGATACGACAACACGAACCCGCAGGACACCCGTCGGCTCATCCACGCGGTGGGGCGGTTCGAGGACATCCCGCCCGAGCGCGTCTTCGAGCTGACGGACGAGGGCTACGCGGAACTCGGCGAGCGGGAGGTTCAGTCATCGCTCACGCAAACCGACCGCCTGACGGCGATCATCGAATCGGGCGAGGGCCTGACGACCGACGAGGTGCGCAGCCGCTGGACCGGCCCGCGCCTGGGTCGCGTCAAGCTGATGTCGCTGCTCAACGAGGGCTTCACGCAGGGCCGATGGCAGCGCCTTGGCACAGGCCAGAAGGGCAGCCCGTGGCGCTACCACGCCAAGACCGAGACGCACGAGCCCCCGGCGGACTCACCCAACTCTGATGGGTGATGCGCGGTTGCGTGTTGGAAGTCGGGGGAGCACTACCCATCAAAGATGGGTCGTGGCACCGGGGAAATGCGATTCGGTTCAGGAGGGAGAGGGGGGGTGTGAGACTGAATCGCATTTTGGAGCGGATTTTGGGATGGGGAGTGTGGGGACGGTGGGGGTGATGAGCCTACGGACGGGGCTAGGAGGAAAGTGGGCTGTGCCGCCCGCTATATCGTAGCGCGTAGCCGTAAAATAGTTTTGACTGCTCTCTTGTATTAAATATCAATTCAATCCACGGAATAGATGTATTTGTATACAAGTCTACTCCCCAAATTGGGACAGTTGTATTATGAGTGGAATCATGTGCGACAGCTCCGCCGATGATTGCTCCTGCGGCAGCTTGTCCGGCCAATATCCAACCGATCGTTGCACCAGTTAAAGCAGACACTCCTAGATTGCTGTCCACCGATTCCATTATTCTTTCGAAAGGCTCTACTTTAGTTACTGAGCTCCATGGAAATGGCTTGATTGTACGCAGTGGATGATCAACGAGATAAAAACCTATATCTGACATGATAATACAGCGTTCGCATGACAAGCGAATACTAGCGACTTGTTCTATACCAGGTAAATTGAGTAGGTTATTCTCGATTGTGTCAATCCAAAGTTCGTTGTTCCATGATTGTTTATAGTTATCGTAATCTGCCCTAATGACTCGTTCACGTTCTTTGATGGCCGCTATTCGAGTCGCAGGGTCGATGAAATGAAGCTTTATCGCCAAGCATCCAATGCTAACAGCAGCGGTTAAAGGAATAGTCAACAAAGATATGCCAGCCGCTTTGAATAAATTTAACTCAGAACCATTCAGCAGCCCTACCCAGGTCGTTGTCGCAATCACGATAATCAGTGCGATTATGGTCCATATATTATTTGGAATCAGTACGAGGAGAGATTGTTTGTCAACTACTGGTTCATGGCTAAAGTTTGGGTGGGATCGATAAAAGTCATCCCACCTTCTGGGTTCGCCAAATAGTGAAGATGGATTGCTGTTGTCCAAAGCGGTAATAGTTTACCACGAAACGCCTAGTAAAAATTCAATATCTCAAAAAACCGGTGCCATCACCCATCTCCGATGGGTGATGCTTCATGACGCGTTCTAAAAACACTACCCCATCAAAGATGGGTAGTGGCACCGGGGGCGGATTGGTGATGTATTCCTGCGTCTCAGCGGGCTTTACAGATTCCCCCGCCGCTCCTGCTCAAGCTCCAGCGCCTCGAACAGCGCCTTGAAGTTGCCCTTGCCGAAGCTCTGGCTGCCGCGACGGCTGATGATCTCGAAGAACAGCGTCGGGCGGTCCTGCAGGGGCTTGGTGAACAGCTGCAGCAGGTACCCCTCGTCGTCGGCGTCGACCAGGATGCCCAGTTCCTTGATGCGGTCGTGGTCTTCCTTGACGGCCTCGTGCCCGTTGTCGGTCAGCATCTTGTTGACGCGGTTCCAGACCAGCTCGTAGTAGCTGTCGGGCAGGCTCAGGAAGTCGACGCCGCGGTTGCGGAGCGCCGCGACGGATGCGAGCTCGTCGTCGGTGCGGAGCGCCAGGTGCTGCACGCCCGGGGTCATGTCGTGCCACTCGAGGTATTCGAGGATCTGGCTCTTCTTCTTGCCCTCGGCCGGCTCGTTGATGGGCATCTTGATGAGGTGGTTGCCCGAGGCCATCACCTTGGACATGAGCGCGGAGAACTCGGTGGAGATGTCGGCATCATCGAAGTGCTTGAACATCTTGAATTCCATGACGTTCTCGTACCACTCGACCCAGTAGTTCATCTTGCCCTCTTCGACGTTGCCCACACAGTGGTCGACGTACTTGAGGCCGCAGGGGTTCTTGCGGTTGAACTCGTTGACGGGCGAGTCGACGCGCTTGAAGGTGGGCATGAAGGGCGCACCCTTCTTGAGGTTGGGCAGGTCGTAGTCGCCCGTTCGGCTGACGAACGTGTGGATCGCCCGGCCGTAGGTCTTGATCGAGGCGACCGTCACCGTGCCCGTGTCATCGCGGAGCGTGCGCGGCTCCTGAGCGGACTCGGCGCCGTTGGCAACCGCGGCCTTCCAGCTCTTCTCCGCGTCGAACACCGTCAAGGCGATGTCCTTGACACCATCGCCAAACCGCATGATCTCCTCGGCGGCGGGGTGGTTCTTGGTGAGCGGGGTGGTCAGCAGGAGGCGGATGTTGCCCTGCGTCAGGAGGTAGTCCGCCTCGTCCCGGCTGCCGGTGGTCAGGTCGGCGACCTGGCTGATCTCGAAGCCGAAGGTGTGCGCGTAGAAGTACGCGGCCTGCTTGGCGTTTGCCACATAGAAACGGACGTGATCGACATCGATAAGCGCAAGTGGATCAGTCGCCAGCGTGGGGCTGGGTTTGGTCGCGGCCGTGGTCACAGTGATGCTCCAGATCTTGGGCGGTTCAGGGAGCCCAGGTCCCGTAGAGCATTATACGCCCCAGTTTCAGCATCACCAACACCCCTCCCCAGAGCACGGTTTGGGCTTACCTGCCCGGGTTGGGCATGAAAATGCGATTCGATCCAGTCACACCCAGTGGGTCTCCCGAACCGGATCGCATTTCACCCCGGTGCCACGACCGATCTCTGATCGGTAGTGCCCTTCACACACACCAACACCCACCAGCATCACCCATCAGAGATGGGTGATGGCACCGTCGATCTCTTATGAGTAGTGCTCCCCCAACTTCCAACACCCACCAGCATCACCCATCAGAGATGGGTGATGGCACCGGGGGCCTGAGATGGGTGATGGCATCGGGGATTCCAAGATCGGTAGTGGCACCGTGAAGTGTTGTCTGGTTATATTGGCTCGGATGTCGGGGCATCGAAAGAGAGTCCGTCGATTCGAAGACGGCCGCGCACGCTTTGTGACGTTCAGCACCTTCGATCGGTTGCCGCTCTTTCAGAATGACGCCATCAAGGACCGCTTCGCCGAGTCTCTGGCGGCTGCGCGAAAGCGGGAGAACTTCGAGCTCTACGCGTGGATCGTGATGCCCGAGCACGTGCATCTCTTGATTCGGAGTACGGCGCAACCGCTCGCTCCGATCCTTGCGGGTTTGAAGTCGGGATTCGCCAAGAGTGTCCTGACCCGGTGGCGGGCGTTGGACGCGCCGGTCCTTGCCCGGATCACCGATCGAAGCGGAAGGCCACGCTTCTGGCAACGAGGCGGCGGGTACGACCGCAACATCCGCGACGACGATGAGTTCCACGAAAAGATCAGCTACATCCACGCCAACCCGGTCCGTCGCGGGCTGGTCGTCAGCCCAACCCATTGGAAGTGGTCCTCAGCGCGGTGGTACGAGGGCGACACCTCCGGCCCAGTCCCAATCGACCGCCCCGGCGCCACGACCAATCCCCCGGTGCCATCACCCATCTCCGATGGGTAGTGCACTTCGACTTCCATCACCCATCCACCCCCGGTGCCACTACCGATCTCCGATCGGTAGTGCTCTTCACGCATCCAGCATCACCCATCAGAGATGGGTGATGGCACCGGATCCATCTCTGGTGGGTCGTGGCACCGTGCGCACGAAAAAGCGGAGGCCGAAGCCTCCGCCGGTGGTGTGCTGAATGTGCGTCCCGTTTACTCCGACCGAAGCTTCGCCAGGAGGCGCAGCATCTCGATGTAGAGCCAGACCAGCGTGGTCAGGAGGCCAAAGGCCCCGATCCATTCGTAGTGCTTGGGCAGGCCGCGCTTGACGCCGTCGTCGATGAACTGGAAGTCCAAGAGCAGGTTGAGCGAGGCCAGGGCCACGACGAAGACGCTGAACCCGATGCCGATCGCGCCGCCCTGCCAGCCGAGCTGCGGGATGACGCCGGCGCCATCCTGACCGCGGAAGATCATGTTGATCAGGAACGCGCCGACGTAGTAGATCGCCACGCCCGCGGTCATCACGATGATCATCTTGATCATGAACTGGTTGAGGCGCAGCACGCCCGAGGCGTACCCGAAGAGCATCGCAGCCGCGATAGCGATGGTCAGACCCGCCGCCTGTCCCATCATCGCGTAAGCCGCGGCATCACCGCCGACCTTGGAAGCCAGCGGTGAGTAGTACACGATCGCAGCCGAGAAGGCCGCCACGAAGAGGCCCTCGGCGAACGCGAACACCGGCACGACGAAGCCGGCGATCTTGGGCTTCTTCATGATCAGAATGCCCGCAGCAAGGCTGCCCACGAGCGAGCCGATCATCGTCGGCAGGATCAGGTTCGGGTTGCTCTTGTACATGCC
>CAXBOF010000120.1:0-6283 GCA_963977205.1 uncultured Phycisphaera sp.
GGCCTGCTGCGGCTTCGTGTTCTCGATGAACACCGCCTACGGCCTGATGCAAACCGGCCCTTACAAGAACGTCGCGGTCATCGGCGCTGACACACTGACGCGCTCGGTCGAATTCAATACGCGCGGACGCAGCGCTGCGATTCTCTTTGGTGATGCGGCCGCGGGCGTGATCCTCAAACGCACCGAGGACCAGACCAAGGGCCTGATCGCGCAGGCGATGCACTCGGATGGCACGCGCTGGAGCGATCTCTACATCCCCCAGACCGAGCACGACCTGACCGAAGAGGACAAGAAGGATAACGACCAGCTCTGTGTGCTGCACATGAACGGCGCTGGGGTTTTCCGCTTTGCGGTCAGCACCTTCCCGCAGGTGATCGGCCAGACCCTCGATGCCGCGGGCATCTCAGCCGACGAGGTGGACCACTTCGTCTGCCACCAGTCGAACCAGCGGATTCTGCAGGCGGCCAAGGAACGCTTTGGGCTGCCCGACGAGAAGCTCCACGTCAACATCGACCGCTTCGGCAACACCGTGGCCGCCAGTGTGCCGCTCGTCTTGAACGATCTCCAGCAGGCCGGCCGCGTCGAGCGGGGCCAGAAGGTCATGTTCGTGGGCTTTGGTGGTGGCCTGACCTGGGGTACCAGCCTCTGGCAGATCTGATTCACCGAATCATCGCCCGAAATCGCCGATAGAAACAGAATCATGACCACGGATCGTCCAGCGCGATCAGCGCCCCCCAAGCCAATACGCAAGGGGGCTGTGCCAAGGCCCGTTCATCCGGTCGGCGCGGTCGTTGAATCCGTCCTCCCGATCGATCCATTCCGCCTGGGCCAACTCACCTTTCCGCTTCGCCGGCCGCGCACGCGGATCGTTCTCGAGCAGGAGTTCGGCCTCACCCGAAGGCAGGCCCACGCGGTGGCGGTTCGCCTCCAGTCTCATCGCGTGCTCAAACGCAGACAACGCCGCGCCTGTGTGCGATTCTGGGGCGCTGTCCTCCTGGGCGTGCTCGTTCTGGGCGTGCTCATCGGGCCGATTTCAGTGAGCGTCTACCTCGACTGGTTCTCGACCCAGCCCGAGAGCCACCCGCTCATCCCGATCATCTCGGCTGCGCTTGCGGGGCTCATCGCGATCGCCGGGCTTTCGCTCTGGGTCATCGCCGAGCGGCATATCCAGGACCGCCTCGTCGAGGACGAGCTGCGCCGGTGCTGGAGCGATCAGGAGTGCATCTGGTGCGGGCGGGACATGGACGGCTGCGTCGTGGACCGCGAACGCTGGTCCCGGTGCCCGGAGTGCGGGCTGCGGTCGCCCATCGGCGCAAGAGCCTCTACCATCTGATCTATGGCAGACCCCATGATTATCGTGTGCCCGGGACAGGGCGCTCAGGCCCTCGGCATGGGCAGAGTCTGGGCCGAGACCAGCCCGGAGGCCCAGGCCGTCTTCGACGAGGCCGACCAGGTCCTGGGCAACTCTCTGGGCCAGACGCTCAGTTCGATCTGTTTCGCCGGCCCCGCCGAGGTGCTCAACCGCACCGACGTCAGCCAGCCCGCGCTGTACACGTGCGCGATCGCCAGTTGGCGTGGCCTGTGTGCGCAGATGGGCCATGCCGAGGGTGAGGCCCCGATCTCCGCGGCCGCGGGGCTGAGCCTGGGTGAATACTCGGCCCTGCACGTGGCCGGCTCGTTCAGCTTCGCCGATGGGCTTCGGCTCGTTGCGCTGCGTGGCAAGGCGATGCAGAACGCCGCCGAGGCCGTGCCGAGCAGCATGGTCGCGTTGGTGGGCGCCGATGAAGAGCAAGCGATCGCCGTGTGTGATGAGGCGCGTGAGTCTGGCATCCTCGTCTGCGCGAACTTCAACGCCCCGGGGCAGATCGTGCTGTCGGGCGACAAAGATGCCTGCGCCCGCGCCGAAAAAGTCGCAGCCGACAAGAGCATCCGAGCCGTCGCGCTGTCTGTCGCGGGCGCGTTCCACTCCCCGATCATGCAGCCCGCGGCCGAGGCGCTCGGCAAGGCGCTTGCGGGTGTGGATATTGAGCCCCCTCGCGTGCCCGTATGGTCGAACGTGACGGCAGAGCCTCACGCCAATGACGCCGGCTCGATCCGTGCGCGGCTGGCCGAGCAGCTGACCTCGCCCGTCCGCTGGGCACAGTCATTTGCCGCGATGGTCGAGCAGCACCCCGAGTCACAAGTCCACGAGCTCGCACCGGGCAAGACGCTGGCCGGCATGGGCAAGCGCATTTCCCGTTCAACCAAAGTCATCAGCCACGACGCCCCGGAGATCTGAAGATGCAGACCCGCTTGAAGCTTTCGTCCGTGCTTACGGGGGCAGTGATCGCCGCCCTTGTCGGCTGTAAAGAAGAGCCGCCTCCCCCACCGCCTCCGCCGCCACCACCACCGCCTGCGCCCAAAGCGCCGGACCCCGTGGACATCCAGAGCGTGCTCTCGGAGATGGATGCCGATGCGCGGATTACTTTCCCGCAGGAGGTCGCGCCGGTCGATGCGGAGCTTGCGCGCTCGGTCGTCGATTTCGCCGAGGCGTTCCTTGCGGGGGATGACGCCGAGACGCGCAACATGCTCGATCTTGCCGGCCAGTCGGTGCTGGATCGACTGCTCATCACGGGCGGCTGGTACGACGCGACCGACGAGCTCGAGGCTGTCCGCGTGCTCGAACTCCGCGAGGCGGGCACGGGCCTTGGCGGCAGCGTGGTCTACGCCCTGCAGACGCCCGGCGCAGCCTACACGCTGGCCTGGGGCATCGAGCCCGGACCGGGCGGCGGGTTCGTCTTCTCGGCCGAGTCCTCCGGGAGCGAAGAACGTCCGCGCGCCAGCGACTTTGCCGACCCGAACTACGAAGCGACGGGCGGCTCGGACGCGCAGGCCAGCAGCTCCGCCATGCCGACCGCCGGCGACATGAGCAGCGCCCTTTCTTCACTCGATCCGATGCTCATTTATATGATTGTTGAACTGAATACAAAGATCCAGACGGATCTGGGCATTCCTGTTTCGGACAAGAGCCTTGTCTTTGCAGGCATCTCGCAGTCGATGGGCATCTCCGCCGAGCAGGCCCAGACCATGTACGACCAGGGCAAGACCAAGTCCGACGCGGGCAGCAAACTCGCCGCCCCCTACGTCTCCGGGCTCATCCAGAGCATGACGACCATCACCGAAGTGCAGGGTCTGGACATCGACCGCGATCGCATCATCGAGCTCTTCGCCGAGCTCTCGGGGCAGAGTGTCGACGATGTCCGCAACATGGCCGACAACGGCATGGGCTAATTCACTCGCACGACGCACAAGGAATCTCAGCATGTCCGACACCCCCACCCGCATCGCATTCGTCACCGGCGCCAGCCGCGGCATCGGCAAGGCCGTCGCACTCCGGCTCGCCGCCGATGGCCGTCACGTTGTTCTGGCCAGTCGGAGCGAGGGCCCGCTCGGCGAGGTCAAGGCCGAGATCGAGGCCGCCGGCGGCAAGGCGAGCGTCTGCGCCGTCGACATCTCCGACCGCAAGGCATTCGCCGAGGCGATCGAGGGCGTGATCGCCGAGCACGGCAGGCTCGACATCCTCGTCAACAACGCGGGCATCACGCGCGACAACCTTCTGCTCCGCATGAGCGATGAGGAATGGGACGCGGTGATCGAGACGAACCTGACCAGCGCGTTCGTCGCGATGCGGGCCGCCGCCCGCGCGATGATGAAGGGCAAGTTCGGGCGCATCGTCAACATCGCTTCGACCAGCGGTCTCGTCGGCAACTCGGGGCAGGCCAACTACGCCGCCAGCAAGAGCGGGCTCGTTGGCATGACGCGCACCGTCGCGCGTGAGATCGGCGGCAAGGGCATCACCGCCAACGTCGTCGCGCCGGGCTTCATCCAGACCGACATGACCTCCAACCTCCCCGAGAGCGTGCTCGAATCCGTCAAGAGCCTGATCCAGGTCAAACGCCTCGGCACACCCGAGGACATCGCCGCCGCAGTCGCCTACTGCACGAGCGACGACGCCGGCTTCCTGACTGGCCAGGTCATCACCGTCGACGGCGGTATGACGATGTGCTGATTGACGAGCCACTTGCGCAAGCTCAGGGTCGTACAAGCTCACAATTGCAGAAATCACATGGGCCCCCTCGCTCACGCGGGGGGCTTGTTTTTTTGAATCACGACGACTCGGCAAGCTCACACGTCAGCGTGATCTCGCACGGCGCGGGCGGGTGGTCGATCGCGGATCGGTAGCAGCGGTAGCCCTGCAGATCGCCGAGCTTGCCGCGACCGATGGCCTCAGAAACAAGACCCGCGTAATCGATCGGGATCCCGGCCGATCGCAGCGTGCCGGGCGTCACCGCGTCGGCGGGCTTGATCGGAAAGAGCTCACGCCCCGCGGCTTTCTCGCTGGAGATCCGCTCTTCCAGATTGCCCGTCACTGCCACCGTGGGCCAGCGGAAGTTGGCTAGGTCCGGGTGCAACAGCAGATCGAACTGCACGTGTTCCACCGGCGTGCGCACGGTCAGGATGTACCGACCCTCGGTGTTGTCCTGGGTGCGGAACCTCGGCAGGGCCGCGTGGTAGCGTTCGCCCGCGATGACCGTCACCGCGCCCTTGCGCCCGACATCACCCGGGGCGAGCTCGTCGTAGAGCCAGCCCGTCTGCCCGACGCGCTGGCGGATCTGCGGCAAGGGGCGTGAGCAGTACGCGGGCATCAGACTCAGCGGCCGATCCGCGCCAGTGAGATCGCTGGCTCCTTCCGGATCGAGCGGCTCACGCTCGAATGATCCCGATGATGAGCCATCGTCTTCGTGTACGCGGAGTCGCCGAATCACCCAGGGAAGGTCGGGTCGCAGACGCTCAAGATCGACGAACCCCGAGACCTGCACGCAATCGAGCTTGCCCGGGTCCCGCTCTGAGGGCGCCAGCGCCAGCATCAGGATCTGCGCTTTGGCGCGCACACCCCAGATCGCGCTGCCCGCTTTGAAGAACGCTTTGCGTTCCTCGGCCTCGGTCTGCGGATCGGGCCGAGCCCCGGCGAGCATCGCCTCGAACGTGCGCCGATCTCCGGCGTGCTTGCGCACAAAGCCTCGCAGATCACGGTCGGCCTTGCGCACAGCGTCGAGCAGGTCGGGCGTGACGCCCAGGTTGCCGGCCGCCTTGACGACGATCTCGACGCCCCCCTGGCCGGGCAGGTGCTTGAAGGCCGAGCACGGGTCGGTTTGATCAGTGAACCGGGTCAGTTTCCACGCCAGTGTCTTGTCAAGTTTCAGGGTGCGGGCCAGATCAACCGCACGGACGCCCTCGAGCCCCGCTTCTGTGATCAGCCCTGAAAGGGCAGACTGGGCCTCGCGGATCGCCTGCTCGGCGGCCGACCCGAATGCCCCCGGCAGGCCCTCGGCGTTGGAATCGGGTTTGATAGCTGCTTGGCCCATAGGGGCATCCTACAGCAGATTCGGGGGTGTTTGCAGCGTCCTCGAAAAATCTCTGGAGATTTTTTAGATATTCTCTTGGCGCTGGTCCCATCTCCGGATACCTTCGCACCTGAGGCCGAATTGGCCCAGCCAGACAGGGACCACAGAAGAGACACACCGCAATGGCCCCGGGGCGGGGCCGAGGGAGACCAGACATGAAGACCACAGCCGCATTGATCGCGATGCTCGCAGCCGGGGCCGCCTCGGCGCAAACCGAGACGCAGATCGTCCCGTTCGATTACAACCCCAACGTCGACTTTGCGTTCCCCGAGTTCTCGAAGTTCGACACGATGGGCGGCACGCGCGAGCTCACCGGGGTCACGCTCAGCTATGACCAGTCCATATCGTTTACAGCAAAGCTGGAACAGAACTCGCCCGTCGCGCTCGATGCCGGCGTCTTCTTCGTCGACATCGTGTACCTCTCGCTGCATCAGCTCGGCACGGTCGATGACGATCCCAACCCGCCCTTCCTCGGGCCCGGGGCTGCGGGAGACAACTACAGCCCGGCGCTCGGAGCCAGTGATGGGTACAACGGCTCGGGACCTGACACCTACGAGGCTCTCTTCGATTCTGGTATGTTTAACTTTACCGCTGAATACAACCCAACCGATCACCAGGCATTCCTGGACGTCTTCATCGGGCAGGGCACGCTGACAACTGTTCTTGGCGGATTCACCGAGCTCTTCGGCGGGTATAACTCCGACCCGGGCTTTCCTGATGTCGATCCGAACAACCCGCCGCAGGGGCCGTTCTCACCGTTCGAGGACCCCTACTACGGCGTGTTTGTCGACTTCCCCGAGATCCGGCATCAGGGCACGATCACCGCGACGTTCGAGTAC
>CAXBOF010000121.1:0-6211 GCA_963977205.1 uncultured Phycisphaera sp.
CTCGTTGTCAGAGACGCACGCCTCGCCGAGCAGGTCCACCGAGAAACCGATGTCGTCCTTCCAGAGTTCTCGCAGGCGTGGCAGCGCGCTCTTGGCATCGGTGCCGGCGATGAACTTGGAGGCCATGGACTTGATCTGCGAGGAGATCGTCTTGGTCATGAGCGTCTTGGCGACCCCGCCGGCGCGGAGACCGAGGTCCATGCCCGGCGGGAGCGTGACGCCCGGCTGGCTCAGGTAATCAACAAGGTGCTCATGCACCTGCTCGGGCGTTCGAAGCATCGGGAAGACGTCGACGAACCGAAAGAGCTGGACCTTGAAGTCCTGATCCTTCATGGACCAGTTCATGAGCTTGTCGGAGTAGAACTTGGCGCTGAAGATTCCCGCCTTGCCGGCGCGTGCGCGGCCGAGCAGGTCGCTGCCGATGCGGTAGATCTCCGGATCGGTCGGCAGATCGCGTCCCGGATGAGTATCGATACTCTGCGCGGGTCTCGGGGCGGGCTTGGATTCGATCGGACCGGACTTATTCGTGAACCACCCCATGCATCACTCCTCTGCTCGTAATACCGAGAGTATCCCGCTCTCGGATCAAGGCCGATTCTAGTCATTCTGTATGCAACAACCAGCCCGCGATTGGCCTAGCCTTTCGGATGGTAAGCGGGCCTTCGGTGGTCACAATCGGGAACTTTGACGGCTGCCACGCCGGGCACGCGGAACTGATCCGCAGAGCCCGCATCGCGGCCGATGGGCACAGCGCCCGCGTTGTCGTCATGAGCTTCTACCCCCCCCCGGCCGCGGTCCTCCGCCCGGGCTCCGAGCCGCGGATTCTGACGACCTGGGACCGACGGGCCGAGCTTCTTCGAGCACTCGGCGCTGACGAGGTCATCCGCCTCGAACCGACGAATGAACTGCTCGGGCTCGAGCCCGACGAGTTCGTGCAGCAGCATCTCGTGCCGCTGTCGCCAGTGCGTGTGATCGAGGGCAGCGATTTCCGCTTCGGCAAGCACCGTCGGGGCGATCTCGGTGTGCTGCGATTGCTCGGCGAGGCGTTCGGATTTGAGGTCGAGGAAGTCGGCAAGGTCCACGCCACACTCAACGACGAAACACAGATCCCCGCTTCGAGCACGGTTATCCGCGAGCTGGTAACGATGGGCCGGGTGCGCGATGCCCAGCGTGTGCTCGGTCGGCATCACCGTGTCGAGGGCGTCGTGCACCAAGGCGACCGCCTCGGACGCCAGATCGGCTGCCCCACTGCAAACGTCATCTGCGAGACATTGCCGCCCGGCGACGGTGTCTACGCGGGCACGGCTCTGCTGCCTGCGGGCCAGTCGCTGCCGGCAGCCATCAGTATGGGCACACGCCCGACAGTCACGGGCTCGCTCGAACGTCGATTCGAGGTCCACATCCTCAATGCCCCAAACGACGGCCACAAGCTCGCCGGCCTGCCCGAGTACGGCTGGCGGCTGGCTGTGGACATCCACGCGTGGCTCCGCGAGCAAATCCGGTACGATTCACTCGACGAGCTGATCGAACAGCTCAAACGCGACTGCGACCGGACGCTCGAAATCGCCGGCCAGCACACGAAGACGCCAACCGCCCAATGAGTACCCGCCCATGAGTCACTGGGAAACCAACACCACCCTCGACGAGATCGCCGCATTCCTTGCCGACAAGGAGCGCATTGCGGTGCTTACGCACGCGCGCGTGGACGGCGACGCTGTGGGCTCATCGCTGGCGCTCGTAAGGGCGCTCAACAGAGCAACCAAGACCCGGCGCGCCAGCGCGTGGTACGTCGGCGGCGCACCGAACTGGCTCGACCAGCTCGCCGGCGATGCGCCCTACCACGTCCTCGAGGGCAACAAGCTGCCCGACATCGAGCCCGACGCGGTGGTCATCGTGGACACCGGCTCATGGGGACAGCTCGATGCGCTCGCCGACTGGGTGCGCCCCCGCCACGACATCGCAAGCGTCATCGATCACCATCTCCAGGGCGACCCAGACGTGGCGCCCAGACTCTTCCTTGCCAAATCCTGCGCCGCCGCGGCCCAGCCGGTGTGCGAACTGGCTCTGCGCGTGCTCGGCCTGAAGAGCCCGAGCGAGCTGCCCACCTCGATCGCCGAGCTGATCTACACGGGCCTTGCGACCGACACGGGCTGGTTCCGGCATTCGAACGTCAACGCCGAGGTCTTTGAACTGGCGGGCCAGCTCCTTCGTGCGGGCGTGGACCACGTCAAGCTCAACGCGATGGTCGAGCAGAACGACCGACCGGCGCGTTTGCGCGTGATGGCCGAGGCCCTGGGCTCACTCGAGCTGCACGACCGCGAGCGGATCGCGATCATGTCGCTCACACGCGAGGCGGTCCACCGCGCCCAGGCGGGCTCATCCGACACGGGCGGGTTCAGTGATCTGGGACTCAAGATTTCATCAGTCCGCGTGAGCGCGATCCTGACCGAGGTCGAGATCGCCGGCGAGACCGTAGCGACCAAGATCAGCCTGCGATCCAAATCCGGGCCGCACATGATCGACGTGAACCAGGTCGCTCGCAAAATGGGCGGCGGCGGTCACGCCAACGCGGCCGGCGCCCGCATCGGGCTGCCCGTCGAGCAGGCCAAGCCCGTGCTCCTCGACGCGATCCTTCAGGTGGAGCGTGAAAGCAAGTGAGCCAGTGGCGCCCCATCAAACCCTCGAACCGCTCCGATGACGATCGCCCGGCCCGTCGGCCCTCACGCCGACCGCCGCTGTCGATCTTCCCGACCACGCTCTGGGAATACCCGAGCCAGCACTACGACGCCTCCGACGGCTCGACCATGCAGGGCTCCAAGCACTACACCGGCGCGACACCCAGCTGGGTCATCTGGCAACTCCTCCAGCGGTACACCCGTGAGGGCGACAGCGTCGTCGATCCGATGTGCGGCTCGGGCACCACGCTGGATGTCTGCACCGATCTCAAACGCACCGGCATCGGCTTTGACCTCGTCCCCTCGCGCGACGATATCACCCAGTCCGACGCTCGCACGCTCCCACTCAAGAACGCATCCGTCGATTTCGCGTTCGTTGACCCGCCCTATTCCACGCACATCAACTATTCAGACGACCCCGATTGCATCGGCAAACTCGATGCCACGGGCGACGACGGCGGCAAGGCCTACTACGACGCCATGCGCAAGGTCATCGCCGAACTCGACCGCGTCTTGATCCCGCGTCGATACATGGCCCTTTACGTCAGCGACTCCTGGCGCAAAAACAAGGGCAAAGGCAAGACCAGCGCCACGGTCAAGGGCGGCTCGTTCATGCCGATCGGATTCGAGCTCTTCTCGATGATGCGTCAGCACTTCGAGCCGGTGGACATCATCTGTGTGGCGCGCAAGAACGACAAAATCGGACGCGGCAACTGGCGCAAGGCCGCCATCGAGGAGAACTTCTTCCTCCGCGGCTTCAACTACTGCTTCATCATGAAGAAGCCTTAGCCTGCTGGCTGTCGCACTTCTCCGCGACGCCGTCGTGGTACTTGAGCCTCAGCGTGCCGTCGATGTCGCGGATACCCAGGTTCGGGTCGCCGCCGGTGAAGTCGAACCTGATGCGCGGACGCTTGGGGTTGAATTTCCCCGTCACCCAGCCATCGACCAGCATCATCTCAAGCGTGGCCACCCACTGCTGGAGAGTGAGCTGCTTGTTCTCGACCCTGGAAGCACGGCTGAGCAACGCCTCGGACGCCTTCATAAACTCGGTGATGTCCGAGTGTTTGCTGACCAGATCCATCACGTCTTTGAACTGACCGAGCTTGGGCAGCAGCTTCAAGCCTCGGCGGTAGGCCTCAACCTTGTGGACCTGCCCGTTGTTGTAGAGCGGCAGCGTTTCCCTCTTGGCGCCGGTCAGGTTGAGCTTGAAGGTGTTGAACTTGGCCACCTCCCACTCGACTTCCTTATCGCTGTCGACACTGAGCCGCCTTGCGACTTCCTTGACGGCAACAAGGTCGAGTCCGCCCAGGCCCGGCAAGAAGAAGTCCTCATCCGAGAACCCGCCCAGACTCAGCCAGCGGAAGGCTTCCTTGGAGGTCATCTTGAGACCCTCTGAGGCGGCGATCTCTTTGGTCAGGTCTTCCAGATCGGTGAACTGACCGTTGGCGAAGTACCAGTAATCGGCAAACCGGATGTACTGGCGGATACGCCGTGTGGTAATCTCCTCGTAGCGGTTCTTGAGCCAGGGCACCTGGTCATATTTGTTGTAGTCGGCGAGGATGATGTACGCGACCTCTCTCGCAGTCGAGTGCGCCAGTGTCATGCCGCCAGCCAGAATCGGGTCGGCAAAGCCGGCGGATTCACCCGCCAGGAACCAGTTGTCGCCCGCCATTTTCTCGGCGACGTAGGACCAATCTTTCGTCGTGCGGATTTCGCCGTCACGCTTGGCGTTCTTGCAGAGCTCCTGCACCCGCGGCTCCTGCGCCAGCGCGTGCTCGTAGAGCTCCTCGGGCTTCATCTTCATTTTCTTGTAGTGCTCGACGGGGCAGATGTACCCGATGCTCGTGCGCGTCGGCCCGAGCGGGATAAACCAGATCCAACCCGCAGCGATCGAGAGGATCTCGACGCGGGTCGCGCCGACACCGATCTCCACCGCCCAGTCGGCATTATCCCAATAATCCCAGATCGCCATGTTTTTGAGCTTGCTGGGGACATCGATCTTGATGTCGTTGGCGCGCCTGAGGACACCCGCGTAGCCCGAGCAGTCGACGTAATACTTGGCCCGAACGCACGTGCCGTCCTGAAGATAGATCGCGTTGACATGCCCGCCCGAGGCGTCGACACGCGTGACCTGTGTTTCTTCGCGCACCTCGCACCCCAGCTCGGCCGTGTGATCAAGCAGGATCTTGTCGTAGATGGCGCGATCGACCTGGAAGGCTGTAAAGACGCGTTGGCCGTGGTACTGCGCGGGTCTTGGCTCATCCTTGAACTGTGTCGTCGGGAAGAACTCGAACGCCCAGAGCTCTTTGGAGCTGCCCCACCGGTAGGTGCCCCCGATTTTGATCGGGAAGCCCGCCGATTCGACCTTCTCCCAGCAGCCCATCTCATTCAAGATCGGCCCGATCGCCGGGAGTTGGCTCTCGCCCACATGCTCGCGGGGGAACTTCTCTTTCTCGAGGATCAGTACCCTCAGATCCGGTCGATATTTCTTGAGGATCGAGCCGACGGTTGAGCCCGCCGGGCCGCCACCGATGACAACAACATCCACGTCAACCGCGGCATTTTCCGAAACCACACCGACCCCCCAGTTTAAACTGTGGCCACGGCTGCGGTGCTGCCAAGTACCGCTCGCCGCGAACCCTGCCCGGAACGAATGTCCAGGGTTCTCCATCGGACTCGCCGCCAAGATACTCGATTTTGATCGGATCTACAAGGCTTCTTGGGATGTGTTCCCAATCCAGCCCCCCCCCAAAACGCGGTCCGGGTCGCTCTGATCGTGGACAACGACCGCCTGACCCGGGGTGACCGCCCGCTGGGGGGTCTCAAATCGGACCTCGAACGTCGATTCGTCTTCCGGGTCGCGTCTGATCTCGGCCTGTGCCAGTTGCCCGTTGTATCGGCAGCGGGCCAGGCACGGCTGCCAGACTCCAAGCTCCGAATCGGCGAGCCAATTGGCATCCATGACCCGGCAAGACGCCGAGAGCAGGTCCTCTTCGCTGCCGATCGTGACCGTGTTCGTGACCGGGTCCTTGTCCACGACATAGATCGGGTGCCCGAGCGCCACGCCGATCTTCCGTCGCTGACCGATCGTGAACCGGTGCTGCCCGTCGTGCTCGCCCAGCGTGTTGCCCTTGGTGTCTCTGATCTCACCCTTGGCTGACAAGAGCGCCGGCCGCTCGCTCTCGACGAACGCCGCGTAGTCGTTGTCGGGCACGAAGCAGATCTCTTGCGAGTCGGGCTTGTTGAAAACGGGAAGCCCGAACTTTCGCGCCAGCTCGCGGACTTCTTCTTTCGTCTCGTACTCCCCGATCGGCAGCAACGTCGAGGCGAGCTGATCGCGCGGGATGCCAAAGAGCACGTACGACTGATCCTTGTCGGCGTGCTTGCCCGTCAGAAGCGCCGGCCGCCCGCCCCGGTCGGCGATGCGGGCGTAGTGACCCGAGGCGACGAAATCCGCACCGATCTGCCCGGCGTGCTCGTGCAGCTTGCCGAACTTGAGCCAGTTGTTGCACATCACACAGGGGTTGGGCGTTCGG
>CAXBOF010000122.1:0-6151 GCA_963977205.1 uncultured Phycisphaera sp.
AACGCATTGGTGCGCGCAAACTCACCATAGAACGCGAACGGAACCTTCCCATCCGCCACGGAACCGGCCACCTTGGGCCGGATCCGCCGATGCTCAAACCCGAAGTCGTCGTTGTCAACGCCCGCGCCCTCGCGGTGGTTGTACACGTGCCTGAACTGGAACTGCCCAGTGAATTTCAGCGTCGCCGAACCGTCCGCACTCGTCAGCGAAACCCCGGGCGCCTTGGGCGGCGCAAACGAAGCGTCCGCCGAGCTCAGCAAGCTCAGCCTCGTGCTCGCATCTTCCAAAGCCGCCGGCGAGGGTTCCTCAGCACCGGCAGTCATCACCCCGAACCAGACGAGTACGCCGCAAACTCCGCGATAAGCATGCGCTCGAAAACCGCCGAAGCCGCACTGGGTATCCGGTCGCGCCGGCGCACAACCGCCAATTCGCGGAAGAGTCTTCCGTCCCTGCATATCAGTCCCCTTTTGTCCCCAAGCGCGAATCGGCTGATAAACCCGGGCCCGATCCCCGCCTCAACCATTCTTTCGATCGTCTCTGTCGATCGAACTTCCATGACCACGTTCAGAGGAACCCCTGACTCTCGCGATGCATGGTCGATGATGTTCCGCACCGCCGAGCCGTGTTCAAACAGTACCAGCGGATCTTCACGAATGCCTGACCACGTGTACGCATCCTGGTCGGCAAGATCGTGCTCCTCCGGCACGATCAGCATGAGCTCATCCTCTATAGTCGCGACCGCCATCAGATCATCCGTCCCGGGCCCAGAGATCGGCATCGTCACGATCCCAAGGTCCAACTCTCCCGACAGCACCGCGTCCGCCACCGCCCGAGACCCCGCCTCACGGACATAAAACCGCAGCGCCGGGTGGGCCTTGCGCACCGCCGACACCACGCTCGGCAGCAGGTGCGCCACAGCCGTGGCCCCGCCCCCAATACGAATCGACCCGGATTCAAGTCCAATCAATTCCCGAACAGACGCCACCGCCTCGTCCGCTCGGCGCACGGCCACCTGGGCGTGCTCCAAAAAGACCTTCCCCGCATCCGTCAGCAGCACGCCGCGCCCGATCCGATCAAGGAGCGGCGCGCCCACCTCGGCCTCGAGCTTCTTGAGCATCGCCGACAGCGCCGGCTGGGTCACCCCCAGTTGTTGGGCTGCCCGAGTAATGTGCCCCGCCTCAGCAATGACCACGAATTGGCGCAAGGCCGTCAGTTCCATATCACCGATGGTATTTCAATCTGGGTCGTCCCGCGCACCATGCGATTGCGGGAAACTCCTGAACCTACAGAAGATGCAGGCCGTTTTTCTCAGAATGGCTGGCCATCCCTCAAACTCGTTGTAGCTTCACTCTTGAGAGTAGGAGAAGCCGACTGAAACGGCGGCCGTGTGGAAAGCGGTCCGTGGAAGTCGCATACACAGCATTGCTTGCGATCGGTTGGAGAGCCGTGCGCGATCGGTGTGCCAGGAGAGATGCCCTATGCCACGTTCGATGGCAAATGTACGCGGTGCGCTCCTCGTGAGCGCCGCAGGATTCGCTATTTCCGCAGCCGCGGGGATCGCATCCGCGGATCCGCTAGACCCTGTAATCGGAGCGGGTGACGATGTGTCATTCCTCATATTCATGGCGACCGACGGCGGCGTTGAGCAGCAGCTCAACTCCGGCGCAGGCCCGGCCAGCATCCAAAGGGGATCGCTCGATTTCCCCGAGGTCGCTGGCACGAGCTTCAACACGCCAAGCGCCAACATCCTCGTTGGCTGGGATGAGATCTACGACAACCGCCCAGGCGATGCCGGCGTCTTCAGCCGAGTCCGCTTCGATATCTCGACCTCCGATGGCTCTGCTTTCATCAACGAGGACGCCGCCAACAACGGCTACAACTTCCTCAGATGGGAAATCGGAGACCACAGCAACCCCGCCGATCAGGCATCCGCTGACGCGATCGGCTTCAGGCCCTTCGTCGAAGATGTCGTCTTCGTCGAAGCCCGGGCTGTGTTCTTCAACGACGATGTCCAGCTCAACTCGCTCGCCTTCGGGTTCACACTCGGAATCGGGTCGACCTGGGATGGCACCGACGCCCTGCCCGGCAACCTGTTCAACGTCGGCACCGACATCAACAGGATCGAGATCACATACGACTACGACCCCACGTTTGTCCCCGCACCAACCACAGCCAGCCTCCTACTCGGGGCAGGCCTCTTGGGAGCCCGTCGCCGGCGCTCCTAGCGCCCGCTGGCTCGACACTACCCACTAACCGCCAGCGCGCTCCGGCTTCGACCGGACGCGCTGGCGGCGTTCTTTTTTCTACCCAGCTTCTCAAACGAGCTACCATGCCACCGTGACCAGATTCCGACTCGCACAATCCGTCCTCGTCATCGCACTGGCCACCAGCGCACACGCCCAGGCCAAGCGGGCCACGCTCGATCCTGCCGCCGGCTGGGAAGCCACAAAATCCCAAGCCGACGACCCCGCCCGCCTCCAGCTCGACGAGGCCCGCTCGCTCATCGCCCGCGAAGAAGCAAGCAAAGCCAAGTCCATCCTCGATGACTGGCTCGACGACGACGACTTCGCTCAGAGCCAGTACCGGGCCGAGGCCCTCCGTCTGCGTGGCGACGCCAAGTACGCCATGGGCAACGAATACAAAGCCCTCTACGACTACGAGCAGGTCATCCGCGAATACCCCGCCTCCTCCGAATACGTCGTCGCCATCCAGCGCGAGGTCGAGATCGGCAAGAAGTACCTCTCGGGCCTCCGCAAACGCTGGCTCGGCATGCGGATCGAAGCCAAAGCCGGCACGGGGGAAGAACTGCTCATCCGCGCACAGGAGCGCATGCCCGGCTCACTCGTCGCCGAGGACGCCGCCATCTTCCTCGCCGACTACTACTTCGACAAACGCCGACTCGAAATGGCCTCGGACATGTACGACATCTTCCTCCGCAACTATCCAAGCTCACCGCACCGCATGCACGCCATGCAGCGCCGCGTCTACGCCAACATCGCACAATTCAAAGGCCCGCGCTACGACGGCTCGCTCCTGCTCGAATCCAAGCTCCTCATCCAGCGATTCGCCCGCGACTACCCCGCCCAGGCCGAGCAGGCCGGCCTGACCAGCGCCCTCGTCGTCAGGCTCGAAGAGTCCGCCGCCGCGCAGCAGCTCGAATCCGCCAAGTGGTACATCCGCGTCGGTGACGGCCCCGCAGCACGCTTCACACTCAACAGACTCGTCCGCGACCACACCGGCACCGTCGCCGCCACCGAAGGGCTCTCGATCCTCCAGGACCGGGGCTGGCTCGAAACCCAGCGCCAATCAGTCGAACCCGAAATCCTCGGCCCAACCGCAAACGTCGAGGTCGAGCCATGATCGCCCTGCGCTGGCTCATCCTGCTCCTGGGCGCAGCCGCGCTCTGTGCCTGCAGCTCCGACCCGACCAAGGGCTACTCCTTCGAGTCCGCACACGACTCGTCGATCAAAACAGTCGCCGTCCCCATCTTCACCAACGACACCTTCCACCACGGCGTCGAACTCACGCTCACCGAAGACATCATCAAACAGATCCAGCGACAAACCCCCTGGCGCATCACCTCTGCTGCAAACGCCGACGCCGTCCTCACCGGCTCAATCAAGGGGGTGAATCTGCGTGCCCTCTCGACCCGAACCGGCTCGGGCTTCGTCCAGGAAATGGCGGTCCAGGTCACCGTCGATTTCGAGTTCGTGGACAACCGATCAGGGAAAACGCTCACCAGCCGAACCGGATACAGCGCTCTGGGCTCATTCGTCCCTGCCCAACCCACCGGCGAACGCATCGACGTGGGCTACGCAGGAGCCGCCCAGACCCTCGCCCGCGATCTGGTGGGGGACCTCCAGAACGTCTGGTGAGCCCGCTAGGTGGTTGATGGAATGACCCGCCCCTCAGAAGGGTTTGCTCTGCCGGCCTAGCGTTATCCAGACAGAGAACGGGCTCCAAACCGAACAGGAAGCGCCCCGGGCTCGAATGGTGGGAAGACCCGGCCGATACACGAAGGGCCCTTGCCCCTCAAAGGCACGCATCAGCAAGCCCCGCCCGAACCCGAGCGAGAAAGCAACACAAGCCGCATGACGAATCAGCGACCCGGAAAACCTGGACCAGAAGGCCCCAAGAAGGACGGCGAGAAACGCCCCGACGGCAAGCCAAACCAGCCAGCCCCCCAAGGCAGCCGCGGCCTCTTCGGCCTCTTCGCCTTCATCGCCGTCATCGCCCTCCTCTTCATGCTCTTCAACTCCAGCCAGCAGGGCCGATCCATCAACTGGCAGGAGTTCGAAACCTACTACAAAAACGGCAACGTCTACGTCGACAAGGTCGCCATCGGCGAAACCTCCATCAACGCCCAGGTCCGCCCCGAAGCCTTCATGGAAGAAGCCGGCGATCAGCCCGTCCCCGTCCAGGTCCGCTTCCGCGCCTCAGCAAGCGAGCACTACACCGACAAACTCGACGAGCTCACCAACGGCAACTACGCCGAAAAGCCAACCCCCGGCTGGCTCAACGCCGTCTGGTTCTTCCTCCCGTTCCTCCTCATCATCGCAATCTTCTGGTTCTTCCTCTCGCGCGGACTCCGCTCCGCAGCCGGCGGCGGCGGCATGCTCGGCAACTTCGGAAAGTCCAAGCACCGCGTCCTCTCCAAGGAAATGACCGGCGTCACCTTCAAAGACGTCGCCGGCATCCAGGAAGCCAAAGAAGAAGTCTCCGAAATCATCGAGTTCCTCAAGAACCCGAAACGCTTTACTAAAATCGGCGGCCGCATCCCCCGGGGCGTCCTCCTCGTCGGCGAGCCCGGCTGCGGCAAAACACTCCTCGCCAAAGCAATCGCAGGCGAAGCCGACGTCCCCTTCTTCTCGATCTCCGGCTCAGACTTCGTCGAGATGTTCGTCGGCGTCGGCGCTTCCCGCGTCCGCGACCTCTTCAAGCAGGCCAAGGACGCCGCGCCCTGCATCATCTTCCTCGACGAGATCGACGCCGTCGGGCGTCGCCGAGGCGGCGGCTTCACCACCGGCGGCCACGACGAACGAGAGCAAACACTCAACGCCATCCTCGTCGAAATGGACGGCTTCGCCTCAGGCGACGGCGTCATCGTCATCGCCGCAACAAACCGCGCCGACGTCCTGGACCCCGCACTCATCCGTCCGGGCCGATTCGACCGCCAGATCGTCGTCCCGCTCCCCGACGTCGTCGGACGCCTCGAAATCCTCAAAGTCCACGCCAACAAGGTCAAACTCGGCCCCAACGTCGACCTCGAACGTCTCGCCCGCGTCACACCCATGTTCTCGGGCGCCGACCTCGCCGCCATCATCAACGAAGCAGCCATCAGCGCCACGCTCGGCGGCAAGGACTTCGTCGAACAGGAAGACCTCGAAGAAGCCCGCGACAAAATCCGCTTCGGTCGCGCCAAGAAAAGCCGCGTCCGCGAGGTCGAAGAAAACAAACTCACCGCCTACCACGAGGCCGGCCACGCCATCCTCCAGGCCCTGCTCGTCGACGCCGACCCCCTCCACAAAGTCACCATCATCCCCCGAGGTCAGTTCGGCGGCGCCACATTCAGCATGCCCGAAAAAGACCGCATGGGCTACAGCCTCAAATACATCAGCGCCACCATGCGCGTCGTCTGTGGCGGCCGCATCGCCGAGCAGATCGCCATGGGCGACGTCTCCAGCGGCGCTGCCCAGGACATCTCACAGGCAACCCAGATGGCCCGCGCCATGGTCCTCGAATGGGGCATGAGCGAGAAACTCGGCTTCGTCCGCTACGCCGGCAACGACACCCGCGAGTCCTACCTCCCCGACAAGGACTACTCCGACGAGACCGCCAAGATCATCGACGAAGAAATCCGCCGCATCGTCGAAGAGGCCTACGCCGACGCCGAGCGCATGCTCCGCGACAAGTGGGACAGAGTCGAAGCCGTCGCCGACGCACTCCTCAAGCACGAAACCCTCACCGGCGACGAGGTCCACGCCATCATCCGGGGCGAAGAACTCAACAAGCCCTCCGTCTCCGACCTCCTCCGCCGCGAGGCCGCCCGCAAACGCAAGGACCCGCCCACGCCCGCCGAGGGCGGCGAGCCAGACCTCCCACCCGGAGCCGCACCAAGCCCGGCATAAAGATTGGTCAATACGAATGGGTG
>CAXBOF010000123.1:0-6135 GCA_963977205.1 uncultured Phycisphaera sp.
CCGATGCTTCCAAGCCGGCGCTGCCTACGGCAACCCCGAGATGGTCCAGGTCCACCCGACCGCGATCCCCGGGGCCGACAAGCTGCGATTGATGTCCGAATCCGCCCGAGGCGAGGGCGGCCGCGTCTGGGTGCCCCGTAAGAAGGGTGACACCCGCAACCCCGTCGATATCCCCGAAGAGGAACGCTGGTTCTTCCTCGAAGAGCGCTACCCGGCCTACGGCAACATTGTGCCACGCGACATCGCCACCCGCGAGATCTTCGACGTCTGCGTCAACGAGGGCATGGGTGTCGACGGCCAGAACCAGGTCTATCTCGACCTGACGCACCGCGACCCGGACTACCTCACCGTCAAGCTCGGCGGCATCCTCGACATCTACGAGAAATTCGTCGGCGTCGATCCGCGATTCACACCCATGAAAATCTTCCCGGCAGTCCACTACTCGATGGGCGGCCTGTGGACCGATTACACACCCGGAAACTACATCCCCGAAACACCAAAGCCGGGTCATAAGTCAGGCAACCCGATCCCGATCGGTACCGAGCCGGGCCACGGCCTGACCATCGGCGCACCCAACAACATGATGCAAGCGTCTTCGATGAAGCCGTCACCATGGAGCAGGCCAAGCACGACAAGCTTGTCGCCAGCTCCAACGGCGGCACGGGCGACAATGCGTACAATCCCTACCAGATCGCAAAGGAACTCGGCGACGAGATGACCGCGGCCTCGACCGTCGTCAAAACCGGCCCACGCCTCGAGCAGGCCATCGCCAAGATCGACGAGCTCATGCAGCGATTCGAGAAAGTCGAATTGGGCGACGCGGCCAGCTGGACCAACCAGTCGCTCTCGTTCACCCGCGCCACGGGCGACATGCTCAAGATCGCCGACGCGATCCTGCGTGCGGGCCTGCTGCGTGAAGAGAGCCGCGGCGCGCACTACCGCAAGGACTTCCCCGAACGCAACGACGAGCGGTTCTTCAAGACCTCCGTGGCCCGTTACAACGCATCGACAGGCAAGTCCGACATCGAGTTCGTGCCTGTCAAAGCGGTGCTTGTTGAGCTGCGTGCACGGACCTACGGCAAATCCGACAGCAAGGCCACCACGAAGGAGACCGCAGCCACCGCCTCATAGGCCGCTGCGAGAGGAATACGACCATGAGCTCCACCGAAGCACTCCGCGAACACGAAGCCCAAGAGCGCAAGGCCAACCGCGCCCGCGCCAAAGCCGGCCGCTCCGTGATCTTCAAGATCATGCGATGCGACGGACCGGGCAAGCCCAGCCGGTGGGAGTCGTTCAAAGTCCCCACCGAGCCGGGCTCCAACGTCATCAGCTGCCTCAAGTGGATCGCCGCCAACCCCGTCACGACCGATGGCAAGCAAACCACGCCACCGGTCTGGGACTCGGGCTGTCTTGAAGAGGTCTGCGGCGCGTGCACCATGGTCATCAACGGCAAGGCCCGCCAGTCCTGCTCCTGCCTGATCGACGAATACGCCCCGCTCGAAGGCGACACCATCACCCTCGAACCCATGAGCAAGTTCCCCATCGTCCGCGATCTCTGGGTCGACCGGGCCAGGCTCTTTAACGCTCTCAAGCGCATCAAGGCCTGGGTGCCTATCGACAGCACCTACAACCTCGGGGCCGGGCCCAAGGAATCGCCCGAGCACCAGCAGACCCGCTACAAGCTCTCCGAGTGCATGTCCTGCGGCTGCTGCCTCGAGGCCTGCCCGCAGTACAACCTCGAAGAAGACGAGTCCAAGTGGGATGAGTCGTTCATCGGCGCCCACGCGATCAGTCAGGCAAGACTCTTCAACGAGCACGAGACCGGCAAGCGTCTCAAGGGCGATCGGCTTGAAGAGCTCAGCTCAAAGGGTGGCGTCAACGACTGCGGCAACGCGCAGAACTGCGTCAAGGTCTGCCCGAAAGAGATCCCGCTCACCGAGTCCATCGGCGCCATGGGACGATCGACGACCATCCATTCGATCGCATCGTTCTTTACAGGCAAGAAGTAAAACGAAAAATGAAAATCACAACAGTGGCGGGGGGTTCCAGCCTCCGTTTTTTTTCACACTGCTTCAACGACGACTGCGGAGGCTGGAAGCCTCCGCCACGGGATAAGCGATCAAGCCTGAATATCGAGCGAAGTCCCCGGCTTGGCATCCGGCTCCGTGGCCTCGGCGTGCACGTCGGGCTTCTTCTCGCGCCGATCATCGGCAGGGCTCTCGTCGTCCTGTTTCGTCTCAACGACAGCATTGACCGCTTCAACATCCGCGGTGCCCGAAGAATACCGGTCCTGGATCTGCTTGCGGACCTGCTGCTCGTCACGCTTCTCGTTGGCCTTCTTCGTGACCGCAGCCCGCTCGGCTGAGCCGAGAGCGGCAACGGAAGCTGCAAGACCGGATCCGATCGTGCTCATAACCCCATCATCGACAACCCGTTGCGTGAACCTTGAGACAAGCCCAAAAACCGCCCAAACAGGCCGGTACTACGGGGAATCCGTACGGTTTGCGCGGGTCAGCCCGTCGATTCGGGGTGGTTCTCAGACGGGGTTGGTGCGAACTCAGACCCCGATGGTGTTCACGCCGCAGTCGACGTAGATGTTCTCGCCCGTCACGCCCGAGGAGAGATCGCTGACGAGGTAGAGCGCGGTCTTGCCGACGTCCGAGCCCTCGACGTTCCGCCTCAGCGGCGCGCGGTACTCGTTGTGCTTGGAGATGTCGTCGGCGCCGCCCACAGCCGACGACGCGAGCGTGCGCAGGTAGCCGCCCGAGATCGTGTTGACACGGATGCCAAACTCGCCCATCTCGGCCGCCAGGTAACGCATCGTCGATTCAAGACAGCTCTTGGCAACACCCATGACGTTGTAGCCGGGCACGACCTTCTCGGCGCCGTAGTAGCTCATCGCCAGGACCGAGCCGCCCGTGCGCTCCATCATGGGCTTGGCCGCCCGGGTCATGCCCAGGAGTGTGTACGCGGAGATGTCGATCGCATCGAGGAACGCCTTGCGGGGCGTCTGGTGGAAGTTGCCCTTGCTGAGCCACTCGCGGTCGGCGAACGCGATCGAGTGGATCAGGAAGTCCATCCGGTCGAACGACTCGGCGTACTTGGCCACCACGTTCTCGATGTCGTCGTCGCTGGCCGCGTCCATCGG
The DNA here is from genome assembly GCA_963977205.1 of uncultured Phycisphaera sp. GTDB lineage: Bacteria > Planctomycetota > Phycisphaerae > Phycisphaerales > UBA1924. Next base: position 3,149 of record CAXBOF010000123.1, read on the forward strand.
CACGAGCCACGGGTCAGTGATGCCCAGCTTCTCAACCGCCTTGGCTGTCCGGCGCTCGTTCTTCTCACCCGGCAGGTGCGTGAACGCGCACTTGGCCCCGGCCTCGGTCAGAGCTTGGGCGATGTACCATGCGTACGAACGGTCGTTGGCGATCCCCACCACGAGTCCAGCTTTGCCGTCGAGTAGTCCCATCGTCCGTGCTCCTTCGTCTGAGTGAATGCCGATTCTAGGGGCCCACAACCGAATAGGATGGGACATGTCCACGCCCGAGTCCATCGACGATTTCTACCAGTCCATCCGCCAGACTGGCCTCCCGCGCCGGCTCCTTGAACTCGCACGCGACGAGGACCTCGGGCCCGACCGGCGCGATCTGACAGCCGAGGTCTGCGGCTCATCCAGCCGCACTGCCACCGCCAAGGTCATGCTCGGCGCCGACGCCACCATCGCGGGCCTCGCGGTCGTTCCCGATCTGCTCGAGGTCTTTGGCGCAGATATCGAGTTCCACCCCCTCGCGCACGACGGCGAGCACCACACCAAGGGCGCCACACTCGCCACGCTCACCGGCCCGCTGGATCAGATCGTCACCGCCGAGCGCACAATCCTGAACATGCTGGGCAGGCTCTCGGGCGTCGCCTCGCTCACCGCAAAGCACGTCGAGCGAGCCGGCCCTACGTGTAAGGTGCTGGATACGCGCAAGACCACGCCGGGCCTGCGCGTGCTGGAGAAGTATGCCGTGCGCTCGGGCGGGGGGCACTCGCACCGTTTGGGTCTGCACGACGCGGTGCTCATCAAGGACAACCACATCGCCCATCTGGGACCGGACCAACTCGCCACGTGGCTCACCGAGGTCTGCACGAAGGCCAGAAGCGAGAAGGCCGCGTTCGTCGAGGTCGAGGTGGACACGCTGATCCAGTTCGACAGCGTGCTCGACGTGCCCGCGGGTCTGATCGATTACGTGCTGCTGGACAACATGGACCCCGCAACTTTGCGCACAGCCGTGGCGATGCGGACGAACCGGGGCAGTGCGATCGAGCTTGAGGCGTCGGGCGGCGTGCGTCTGGACACGATCGCCGAGATCGCCGGGACGGGCGTCGATCGTGTGAGTGTTGGGGCGCTCACGCATCAGGCGGTGACGGCGGATGTGCGTCTGGACATCGAGCCCGGCGCATGACGACGGACCGCACGCCTTTGCACCGCTGGGCCGACGAACTCGAGACGCACGTCTCGGGGCTTGATCTGCTCGGCCTGGACCGGGTGGTGGTGCTCGCGGAGACGGCTTCGACGCAGGACGCCGCCGCACGGCACGCCGGGGGGAAACCGGGGCTGCTCTGCATCACTGGCAGGCAGACCGGCGGACGGGGACGCCTCGGCAGAGTGTGGCTCGACAACAAGGGCCTCGGCGTAGCGATGACGCTCGCTCTGCGCACAGACGCGGTCGATGCGAGGTTGCCCTTGGCCGCGGGCTTTGCTGTCGCCGAGGCGATCGCCACGCCCGAGCTCACACACCGCATCGGCCTGCGCTGGCCAAACGACGTCGTCGATCGCGTGACGGGCAAGAAGATCGCGGGCATTCTGATCGAGCAAAAGGACGGGCTGACGCTGCTGGGCATGGGGATCAACACGCATCAAAGTGAAACGGATTGGACAGAAGCGGGATTGACAACCGGGGTTTCGCTCGCAGAGATCGGGCTCGATGTCGATCGTCTCGAACTCGCGTCGCTCGTGCTCACGCAGCTCAACGGGGCGCTCGGTGAAGAGCCGGAATCGCTCGCCAAAAAATGGCACACCCGCGACACGCTCACCGGCACGTGGCAGCGCTTCGAGCACAACGGCAGGCGCTACGAGGGCATCGTCGAATCCATCGCCCCCTCATCCACACTCGTCGTGCGCACAACGATGGGCCTGGCTCGCCTGCCCGCCCTCACGACGAGCATGGTCCACGATTAGCCGATCAGTTCTCGCATCCTCTCGGCGAGCTTGGCGGCCTCGGCGTGGTCGATCGTGCTGGCGTTCCAAGTGATCCCCAGACCCTTGTCATCCAGCTTCGGGATGATGTGGAAGTGGACATGCATCACTTCCTGATGGGCGCTGGGGCCATTGTTCTGGAGGATGTTGTACGCGGTTGCGCCGGTGGCCTTCATCACCGCCCGGCAGATACGGGGCAGGGCCCGCCCGATCGCGGCACTCACCTCGTCGCTGAGCTTATCGAGCGTGACGGCCGGCTCCTTGGGGATGACGAGTGTGTGCCCAACCGACAGGGGGCCGACGTCGAGAAACGACAGGAGGTGGTCGTCCTCGAAGACCTTGTGGCAGGGGATCTCGCCTCGGATGATCTTGGCAAAGATGGTGTCGCTCATGCCGCGAGTCTACCGCGCCGGCCCGTACAATCGAGCGTGAACCCGAGACGTCCAATCCGCAAGCTCTCCAAGACCGTTGCCAGCCAGATCGCGGCTGGCGAGGTGGTCGAGCGCCCCGCCTCGGTCGTGAAGGAGCTCGTCGAGAACTCGATTGATGCCGGCGCGACGCGGGTGCGGGTCGAACTGGAAGCGGGGGGGATCGAGCTGATCCGCGTCTCGGACGATGGCAAGGGCATCTCGCCCGAAGAGCTGCCCCTGGCGATCGAGGCGCACGCGACGAGCAAAATCGAGACGACCGCCGACCTCGACCGCATCGCGACGATGGGCTTTCGGGGCGAGGCGCTGGCGTCTATCGCCAGTGTGGCGCGTGTTTCCATCCGCTCACGCACAGCGGACGACCAGGGCGCGTCGGAGATCCGCGTGAACGCGGGCGAAGCCGAGCCGATCCGCCCGGCCTCAGGCCCGGTCGGAACGACGATCGAGGTGCGGAATCTTTTCTACGCCACGCCCGCCCGGCGCAAGTTCCTTAAGACGCCCCAGACCGAAAAAAGCCGATGCCTGAACGCGCTGCGTGAGATCGCGATGGCCAGCCCCGCCATCGGGTTCGTGATCCAGTCGGAGTCCAAGACG
>CAXBOF010000124.1:0-6095 GCA_963977205.1 uncultured Phycisphaera sp.
TCAAGTTCACATTCGCGGGGGGCTTTAGGCCCGCCAACAAAAAACCCCCACCAAAAGGCGAGGGTCACAAAGCAAATCACAACCGACCCAGCTCAAACGCTCGGCGACTTGCCCTTCTCATACATCTCATCCGCAAAGTCAGATGACGCGCTCTGCGCACCCCGCTCGATCTGGGCCGCAAGCTCGCCCATGATCTTCGCCGTCTCCTCCTTCGAGTTCACATGCGGGAACGCCCCGCCCGGCGAATCCACACCCAAAAACGAACACAAAGGCCCCCAACCCTCCTTGGGATCAAACACCAAAAGCCGATCCCGCGGCACACCCGCGACCACCTCGTCGCAGTGCTTCTCAAAGCACGCCATCATGTGCTCCCGGTCCGCGATCTTGTCCCCAAAGAGCCGCCAGATATTCCCATCCAGCATCGTCCCCATCGGCGTCTTCGCCAGCGCCGCGTTCACCTCCGGCTTCAAGATCGTCGCATTCACCGACTCAAACCACTTCCCCGCATCCCGCCGCGAAAGGATCACCTTCGCCTCCGGAAAGTGCCCCATCAGCGCCCGCCAATGCGTGCTCGCCGGCCAATCAACCGTCGCCCCATACCCCGCAAACGCCTCACCCCACAGCGCCGGATTCCCCTCCGCCTCACCCTTGCCGATCCGCGTCCAAAGCCCAACCCGCTCCGGGCTGGGCAGCACCTCACTCATATGGTGCGTCGGCCCAAACCCCAGCTGGTCCAGCGCCAGCTTGAGCGAAGCCGTCCCCGTCCGCCCATAGCCCGCCCCGATCACTTTCAATCCCATCTGAACCCCCTTGTAAGAAGCCGCATCAGCGACAAGATCAGCCTACAAAAAAACCCCCGCCCGAGGGCAGGGGTGTGATTTTATGAAGTGGGTTTGGGGCGCAAGCCCCGGTGGGCTTTACCAGCCGCCGCCACGGCTGCCGCCGCGACCACCGCCGCCGCCGCCACCACCGCCGCCACCGCCGCCGTAACCACCGCGACCACCGCCGCCGCCACCACCACCGAAGCCACCGGAGCGCTCTTCACGAGCACGGGCTTCGTTGATGTTGAGGTTGCGACCCTGGAACTCCGAGCCGTTGAGCTTCGTCATTGCAGCGTTTGCAGCGTCGTTGTCGTTCATCTCGACAAAGCCGAAGCCACGGGGACGACCGGTTTCGCGGTCCATGATCAGGTTGACGCTTGCAACATCGCCGAATTCTTCGAAGAGGCCACGGACGTCACTCTCTGTCGCATCGAACGACAGGTTTCCTACGTACATTTTCAAACTAGATCCAATCTAAACAGCCCCGGGGTCATTCGCGCCCGGCTGGAGCCCCAGGGCATCCCAATACCGGGTCAACCCGCTGCGCCACACTCGAAGGTGGCCGAATACAACGGGCAGATCACACAAGTCTAGGCGATCCAAGGGGTTTGTATGCAATCGGATCAAGAATCTGATCCGAAACCCCATTTGGAAGCCCTGGGGGCCTATCTCGGTGGAAAATATGTGCATGGTTCTTTCAAGCTTTCGCCGGGTTTGCTGCCTCCAAGGGGCCAGGGTCTCTACAAGACCTGCATGAAAGCCGCTGTTGTCGATCGCTATGGCCCGCCCGAAGTTGTGCAGATCCGTGAGGTGCCGACGCCTGTGGCGGGAACTGGGCAGGTGCTGATCCGGGTGGTGCGGGCGACGGTGACGTCGGGCGATGCGCGGGTGCGGGGTTTCAATCTGCCACGGCCGATCTTCTGGTTGCCCGGGCGTTTGGCTCTGGGTGTGCTGCGGCCCAGGCAGAGGGTGCTGGGCACGGAGCTCTCGGGGATCGTGGAACAGGTTGGCGAGGGCGTGACGCGGTTTCGGGAGGGTGACCGAGTGTTTGCGTACGCGGCCTTTGGCAAGAGCGGCGGTGCTCACGCCGAGTTCATTGTGATGGATGAGGATGCGGCGATCGAGCCTGTGCCGGCGGGGTTCTCGATGGAGGAGGCTGCGTGCATCGGATTCGGCGGGACGACGGCGCTGTATTACCTTGAGAAGCTCGGGAAGATCAAGGCGGGTCAGCGGGTGATGGTGGTGGGGGCCTCGGGCGCGGTCGGGCTTGCGAGTGTGTCGATCGCAGGGCACATGGGCGCGCAGGTGACTGGGGTGTGCAGCGGCAAGAACGCGGCGCTGGTGCGGCAGGCTGGCGCGGTGCGCGTGATCGATTACACGGAAGAGGATTGCACTGACCCGGCGGTGACGGGCGGTGCGTTTGATTTGGTCTTTGATGTTGTCGGGGCGCACAAGGCTGGGGCGTACAAGCGGGTTGTCGATAAGGGTGGCTTGTGCCTGGCGTGCGTGATGGGGTTTGATGAGATTGTGCGGATGATCGCGGGGCAATTGCTTGGCGGGCCGAGGGTGAAGGCGGGGGTGGCACTCGAGTCGCCCGAGGTGCTCGGTCGGCTACGGGAGCTTGCGGAGGCGGGCGGCTATCGGCCTGTGGTAGACCGGGTGTACCCATTCGCGGAGATCGTGGAGGCGTACCGATACGTGGATACGTGGCGTAAGCGGGGGAGTGTGGTGCTGAGCGTGAGTGACGATCAGATCGGATGAAATCTCGGGGCCGCGATTCCGAGGAATGGGCGGCTGGCGGAGAGGGGGATCTCTGCGCGACTGGCACCTTAGAGTGAAGATGCGGGGGATGGCAATGGATGTGATCAGGGACCCGAGGCGTCACGATCTGGACGCGATTCGGTCGTTTGCGATGCTGCTTGGGATTGCGCTGCACGCGGCTCTTGCGTATATCGGGGGCGTGTGGATCGTTTCGGATGAGCGGGCGTCGGAGGGGCTTGGGGTCTTTGTTGCGGCGGTGCATGGGTTTCGCATGCCGTTGTTCTTTTTGCTGAGCGGTTTCTTCACGGCGATGCTCTGGAAGCGGCGCGGGCTTGGTGGTTTGCTGGGTCAGCGGACGAAGCGGATCGTGTTGCCGCTCATCCTGGGTTGTTCGATGATCGTGCCGACGATGTACGCGGTGTCGAGCTGGGCGATCGGTCAGCGGACGCAGCAGATTCAGGCGTCGGCGGATGGGGCGGTTGCGGGTGAGGAGAAGCCGCGCGCGCCGTCGGCGGATATCTGGACGGTTGCGTCGTACGGGGACATGGAAGGCTTGCGTGCGTACACGCGGGGGCATGAGCAGCTCGATGCGCAGGACCCGATGTACGGGGTGACGGCGCTGGGCTGGACGGTGGTGAAGAACCAACCGGAGGCGGCGGCGTATCTGCTTGAAGTTGGTGCGGACCCGAGCGCGGCGTACAAGGATGGCAACTCGCCGATGCACACGGCGGGTTTCTTTGGGCGCGCCGATATCGCGGAGCATCTGATTCGGCACGGCGCGGATCTGTCGCGCACGAACCCGGCGGGCGAGGTGCCGATGGATTCGATGCGGCACAACCAGCAGACGACGGAGTTCATCGCGAACATACTTGCGGTTCCGATCGTGTTTGCGGATGTGGCTGCGGGGCGTGAGCGGATCCGGGTGATGATCGAGGAGGCGCAGCTTGCGGCTGCGGCTGTTGCAGAGACGGACGAGCTTGCGACGACGCACCAGGCGGCGGCGGCTGCTGGTGGCGGTCTGATTGCGCGGCTTCAGGGTGGTTCGTTCTTTCACCACCTGTGGTTCTTGTGGTTTCTGTGCTGGCTGAACGCGGGCTTTGCGGTGGTGGTATTGGTTGGCAGGATGCTGCCCGGGGTGAAGCTTCCGGCGGTGTTGGTTGCGTCGCCTTTGGCGCTGGTGTGGCTTGTGCCGATGACGATGGTGTTTCAGCTTCAGATGCACGCGGGCGGCGCGCAGCCGGGCTTTGGGCCGGACACGTCGGCGGGACTTGTGCCGATGTGGCATGTGCTGGCGTATTACGCGGTGTTCTTTGGGTTCGGCGCGGTGGTGTACTCGGTGCGTGGTTCGGGTGCGCGGCTTGGGCGGTTCTGGTATGTGAGTCTGCCGGTAGCGGTTGTGATTTTGCCGATGGGGCTTGTCTTTGGGTATGAGCCGGCGCGCGCGGCGGAGTGGGTCGCGGATGAATCGACGCGGCACTGGGTGTCGTCGGTCTTGCAGGTTGTGTATGTGTGGCTGATGACGTTTGGTCTGCTCGGGCTGTGCGAGACGGTGCTGAATAAGGATCGTGCGTGGGTTCGGTTTGTGTCGGACTCGTCGTACTGGTTGTACCTGGTGCACTTGCCGCTGGTTGTGCTGGGGCAGGGGCTGCTCTTGCGGACGGGCTTGCCGGCGCTTGTTGAGTTTGGGATTCTGCTGGTGGCGACGTCGGCGGTGCTCTTGGTGAGTTACCGGTATTTGGTGCGGTACACGGTGATCGGGTTGCTGCTCAACGGGAAGCGGACGCGCGGTACACTGGGGTCATGCAATCCAGAGCCGCTAGCGTCGGTGAGTACCTGAAGTCATTGCCCGAGGATCGCCGGGAGGCGGTGAGTGCGATTCGCAGGGTGATCAAGCAGAACCTGCCCGAGGGGTATGGGGAGGGGATGCAGTACGGGATGCTCGGGTACTTTGTGCCGCACTCGGTGTATCCGGCGGGGTATCACTGCGACCCGAAGCAGCCTTTGCCCTTTGTGAGTGTGGCGAGCCAGAAGAACCACATGGCGATTTATCTCATGTGTATCTATGGGATGCAGGAGCATCGGGACTGGTTTGTGAAGGCGTGGGAGGCGACGGGCAAGAAATTGGATATGGGCAAGGGTTGCGTGCGATTTAAGAAGATCGAGGATGTGCCGCTGGATGTTGTGGGCGAGGCGATCGCGCGCGTGCCGGTGGAGGAGTTGGTGGCTTTCTACGAAGCGAGCAAGCCGGCGAGCGACAAGGGATCGGCGAAGAAGGTGACGAAGAAGGCGGCTTCCAAGAAAGCAGTGACGAAGAAAGCGGCTGCAAAGAAGATTGTCAAGAAGACGAGCAAGAAGGCTGCCCCGGGCAAGAAGGCTTCGGGACGATGATTACGCCTCTGGTATGACGATTTGCATCGCGTAGTCGAACAGCTTTGCCTTGCGGCTTTCGTCGAGGAGGTCGTAGATCTGGCGCATCACTTTGCGGCGGTCGTTTGGGGTTGCGCTCAGTCGGGTGCGTTTGATGTGTTCGATGATGACGGAGCGGATCTGCTCGCGCTGCTCGGGCGTGGGTTCCACGGCGTTGTAGATGGCCTGCAGAGCTTGTTGTGTCTGGCGGAGCGAGGCCTCGTACGCTCGGTAGATTTCTTCCTGAAAGAGCTGGAACGCCAGGCGCGTACGGGTCTGTTCTGGCGTTTCGTTTCCAAGGGCGGCGTCTTTGATCCAGGCCTGGAAGTATTCTTCACTGAGCCGCTTTACTTCTTCAAAGCTTTCGGGGGTGAGTGATTGACCGATCTCGTCGATCATGGGCAGTGCTTCGCCCTGGCTATCAAAGGTGAGCCACCAGTCACGCATGATTTGGCGTGCGGTTTCGGTGTCGCCCTCTGCGTTTGCGTCGGTCATTGCGCGGAGGTCGTCGAGTTTGTCGACGAGCATGAAGACGACTTTGGTTTCCCGGTCCAGCTCGATGGCGCGGATGCGTTCGGATGATTTCTGATCGAGATCGAGGAGTCTGGCGGCCGCGGATTCCGGGCGGCCTTCGATCCTTTGGAACCCGGTTGTCATGCCTTGCTGAACGAGCGAACGCAGACGAGATTCGGGCACAGTCGGGCCGGCGAGGGGGAGAGTATCGGGTTGGGTTTCAGGTTGTGCGAGCAGGACGAGTGCGGCTGCGATGGTGGCGTAAAGCATGCCTGAGTGTATCAGATGAGGCGCGGGGATTGTTTGGTTTATGGGTTGCAGTACGGTCCAGCGAGGCCGAGGTTGTAGGCGGCGACCCAGGCGGAGAAGTCTGCGGGCGTGACCATGTTGTCCTTGTTGACGTCGGCTTTGAGGTTGTTGGTGTTGAAGTTGCTGACCCATGCGGAGTAATCGGCGGGGGTGACTTGGCCGTCTTCGTTCTGGTCGGCGCAGAGGCGGTCGAATGATTGGGTGAAGTCGATCTGCACAAACGGCACGGTTGTGTTTGGTGGCGCGACAGCCGACGAGTACGAGCCGGTCAGAGAGCTGCCGATG
>CAXBOF010000125.1:0-6067 GCA_963977205.1 uncultured Phycisphaera sp.
ACGCCAATGAGGTCGTTGCCAACCTCGCCTGCCTCGCCCACGACCAGCCGATCGGCAAATCCAAGGACCCCGCCTGGGTCGGCGATGAACCCGAGGGCAAGGGCGGCGTGCACCCCAACGATCACGTCAACATGGGCCAGTCGTCCAACGACACTTTCCCCACCGCCATGAACATCGCGGTGGCGACCGAGATCCAGAGCAAGCTCATCCCCGCTATCGAGCAACTCGAAGCCGCCCTCGCCCAGAAGGCCAAGGCTTGGGACCACATCGTCAAGATCGGGCGCACGCACCTGCAAGACGCGACTCCTATCCGGCTTGGGCAGGTCTTCTCCGGCTACGCGAGCCAGATGACACACGCCAAGGCCCGTGCCAAGCAGGCCCTGTCGACCCTCGGCGAGCTGGCGATCGGTGGCACGGCGGTTGGCACAGGCATCAACACCCACCCTGACTTTGGACGCCTGGTCGCCCAGGAAGTTTCCAAGACAACGGGGATTTCGTTCAAAGAAGCTGAGAACCACTTTGAGGCTCAGGCGACGCGTGATGCGGCTGTCGAGGCCTCAGGGCACATGCGGACGATCGCAGTCAGCCTGACCAAGATCGCAAACGACATCCGCTGGCTCGGGTCAGGCCCCCGCTGCGGCATCGGAGAGCTCAAGGTCCCTGCTGTCCAGCCGGGGTCTTCGATCATGCCGGGCAAGGTCAATCCGGTGATCTGCGAGGCGATGATGATGCTCGCCTGCCAGGTCATTGGTAATGACGCGGCAGTGGCTGCGGGCGGGACCGGCGGCGTCGGGTCGCTTCTGGAGCTCAATGTCGCCATGCCGATGATGGCGGCCAGCTTGCTCGAATCGGTCACGCTCCTGGCCAACGGGCTCAATGTACTCCACGACAACCTGATCGTGGGCCTCGAAGCCGACGAGAAACGGTGTGCCGACCTGATCGAGGGCAGCCTTGCGATGTGCACTTCTTTGGTGCCGGTGATCGGATATGACGCATCGGCCAAGCTCGCTTACGAGGCTTACGGCTCTGGGCGGACCATCCGAGAACTCGCCCTCGAGAAAGAGATCCTGAGCGCCGAGCAGCTCTCAGAGCTCCTCGACCCCGATTCCATGACCCGCCCGAGCTAGCCCCTGGTGGGCCTCGTGGGCGAGATTCTCGGGTGTTCGGAATGGTCTTGGGGGTTTGTAAGTTCCCCTGTACACTATGACTATGCGCACAAAGCTGAGTGTTGTTCTTGCGTCGATCTGCCTCGCCGGGGCTGCCAGCGGGCAGCAGGTCGAGTATGTCACCCGGGGCCATACCGGCGGGCACGCGATCCGCTTTGGTTCGACCCCGCTCAAGGCGGAGCTTCCTAGGGCCTACATCCGGGTCAATAACGCACCGCACACAACGACCACAGCGATCGCTCGGGCTCGCACCGTGTACGGGAGTTCAAGAACAACCGGGAACGATCGTTCCAACAACAGACACACAGGCAACCGGATCGGGCTCAAGGTCCGGTTCGTCAAGATTCACGGCTCGGATCACGTCATCCCCACCTTCGCTGTCGACAGGGATTCAGGGCAGAGCCGAGTTGGTGATCGAAATCGGGATCGGGCACAACCGACAGACCGGCGGCGGGAAGAACGCCCGGCTTCGAGCCGACACGCTCTGATGGTTCACTCGCTGATGAAAAACAAGCTGGATTGCCACCGATAATGGGCGAGACCCTTTCGAGACTGACAAGTATGACCTACTGTTCAGTCCTTCGGTGTGAGGTCAGACTTCTAAGGCGAAAGCCTTAGCCTCCGCATGACGACATTGAAGGGGATCGCCGATGGAGCGGTGGTTGTCAATGTAGCCGGAGTGCACCCATGGTCCTGCCGATGACGGTCCAAACCCTTCCCCTGGATGGCCCACGCTTGTATTCCGCCCCTAAAGAGATGCTGATCGATCTCTCCGTGGTCATCCCCGTGCACAACGAGGAAGACAACGCCGTCCCTCTCTACAACGAGGTCAGGAAGGAACTCGACAAGACCGGGCTCGACTGGGAATGCATCATCGTCGACGACGGGAGTTCGGACCGCACGATCGAGCGGCTGGTCGAGGCCTTTGCGGGTGACGCACGGCTGAGCGTGGTCGGGCTTCGGCGCAACTTCGGGCAGACGGCCGGCTTGGCTGCGGGCTTTGACCGGGCGCGGGGCAAGTTCATTGCCACGATGGACGGCGACCTCCAGAACGACCCGGCCGACATTATCAAGCTCATGGATGCCCTGAGCGAAGGGCGCGGCTACGACGTTGTCAGCGGCTGGCGGAAGCAGCGTCAGGATAAATTCTTCTCCAGGCGCATGCCCTCGATGATCGCCAACCGGCTGATCTCGAAGCTCACCTGGACACCGATCCACGACTTCGGCTGCGCGATGAAGGTCTACCGCAGAGAGGCATTGCAAGATGTCCAGCTCTACGGCGAGATGCACCGCTTCTTGCCAGCGCTCTGCGTCTGGAAGGGCGCACGCATCACCGAGCGCGTCGTCAATCACCGTGCGCGCGTGGCGGGCACGAGCAAGTACGGCCTCGTGCGCACGGGCAAGGTCATCCTTGATCTGCTGACCGTCAAGTTTCTGAATGACTATCTCGCCAAGCCGATCTATCTGTTCGGTAAGCTCGCGTTCGTGTGCATGACAATCGCGTTCGGCGCGCTGGGCATCGCGATTTTGCAGAAGTTCGGATGGTTCTTCGAGAACGAGGTCCGCCTGAACAACAACGTGCTCGTCACGTTCTCTGGCATGATGGTGCTGCTGGCGGCTCAGATGCTGGTCTTCGGCGTGGTGAGCGAGCTGCTGGTTCGGATCTATCACGAGGCACAGGGCAAGCGGCCCTTCGGCGTGCGTGAGGTCATCTGGATGAAGGACCTACGCGCGGAGGAAGCCCGGAGTGACGGCTGAGGCCGACAACCCGCTTTCGCCGCTCACACGAGAACTGGACGTAGCACAGGCTGCCCGGTACGACGTGATCGTAATCGGTGGTGGCATTCTTGGTGTGTGCCTGCTGTACGAGGCGTCCAGGCGTGGACTCAGGGCGCTGCTCATCGAGAAAGATGACTTTGGCAGCCAGACGAGCTGGAACAGCATGCGCGTGCTGCACGGCGGGTTCCGGTATCTGCAAACGATGGATCTGCCGCGGTACATCGAATCTGTGAGGGCTAGGCGCTGGTTTATGCGCATGTTCCCGGGTCTAACCGAACCGATGAATTGCGTCATGCCGTTGTATGGCAAGGGCCTCAAACGCCCGGAGGCGTTCAGGGCAGCGGTCATGATGAATCGGCAACTGATGCGATTCGAGGGGCGGCAGATCGGCGAGCCCAAGCTGCACGCGGGCGCGGTGCTCACACCAAGCGATGTCGTGCAGGACTGGCAGCGTGTCCCGACGGCCGGCCTGCGGGGCGGTGGCATGTGGACGGATGCGCGGATGCTCAGCCCGGAGCGGATGATGATCCATCTTCTGCGCGTGGCGGTTGGGCGGGGCGCTCACGCGCTGAACTACGTCAGCGCTGAGGATCTCATCACTTCTGGCGGCACGGTGAAGGGGCTTGTTGCTAAGGACACGGAGACCGATCGTGAGCTGCGATTTGATGCGCCGGTGGTCATCAATGCGGCCGGGCCGTGGTCGATGCCGATGTCCGGGGCGCTCGGTGATGCAAGACCCGAGCTCTTTGTGCCGATGCGTTCGTTCAATCTGATCGTCAACCGTAAGCCCACGAGCCGTTCTACGATCGCGGCGACCGCTCGGAAAGAGGGTGCGCAGACGTACTTCGTCATGCCCTTCGGCGAGCAGACCATCCTGGGAACGGCCAATGTGCCGACCCATCGCGACGACTTCAACCCGAATCCGAGCCGATACGAGGTTCAAGCATTTCTCAATGAGATCAATGAGGCATCGCCGGGGTTGGATGCTGATCTGGACAGCATCAGTTGTGTGTGGTCGGGTCTCGTGCCGGCGACCTACGAAGGCGCCACGACTTCGAGCGACCGGCCGGTGATCCATGAGCATGGCAAAGCCGGCGGGCCGGAGGGGCTGATCAGTGTCTCGGGTGTGAAGTTCACCACCGCTCCGATGCTTGCCCGCCGAGTGATCAATCCGATTCCGACGCGGCCGATGGCGCCGTTCCCGGATGTGCCAAACTGGCAAGGGATTCAGGAAGTGCCCGGATATGGGGGCAGGCCGGAGCGGCTTCTTGAGATCGCACGCGACGAGAGTGTGCGACATGTCGATGATCTTGTATTCAGGCGAACTGGTCTCTGGCGAGACACCGCTCAGACATTGGAACACTTTCTCCAGATGGCTGCATACCTCGGACTGACTGGGCAGGATGTCGAGAATGAGCGGGCTCGACTTGAGCGGGCACTCGAAAGGATGTCGAGGCCCTGGGAACACGATGGAGCGGGTGACTGATGGGCGCGATCAAGGATGGTGTGGTATCGGAGAAGGGCTCGGCGCTCAAGAAGTATCAATCGGCGATCGTCGGTTCGAGTTCGCTCTCGCTCCTCGTGCGGTACGAATGCACCCAACTCTTCCTGACTCGATTGCCCGGGGCTCTAGGGCTGCTGCTTCGGCAGAAACTCACACGCGGGCTGCTCGGATCTTGCGGCCGAAAGCCGGCGCTTGGGACCGATGTTGTCTTTCGCCATCCCAAACGCATCAGACTCGGCGACACGGTTGTCATTGACGACGGCTGCTGCTTCGATGCGTACACCGATGGTGACGTGGGCATTTCGGTCGGCGACCGCTGCATGTTCGGCCGCGGAACTCGGCTCTCGAGCAAGCAGGGGAAGATCACGATCGGGAGCGACTGCGGCTTTGGGGCGGGGATCACAATCCACTCGGCACTCGAGGGGGAAGTCTCGATCGGCAACAAGTGCATCTTCGCCGGCCACGCGTACATCGGCGGCGGTCAGTACTACATGGACCGTACCGATATCCCGATCGTGGACCAGGGGCACCGCAGCGGGCTGAGGCTCGTCATGGGCGACAATTGCTGGGTCGGCGCCAACGCCACGATCGTCAACGGCGTCACCATCGGACGCGATGCGGTTGTGGCGGCCGGGGCCGTGGTCACGAAGGATGTCCCGGACTTTGCGGTGGTGGCGGGCGTTCCTGCCAAGGTGATCCGGATGCGATCGCCCGCCGAGGTGAAGGAGCAGGCAGTTGTCATCGGCTGAGAACGTCAAACCCAATAAGAAGTGGTTCAAGCCGGTCTTGCTTATGGCCAAGATCGCCGTCTCGATCGGGCTTCTGGCCTTTCTCATCCACAGCGCGGACATTGATCTCCATGAACTGCGCGCTTCGTTGGCCAAAACCGATCCGCTGTTTGTCTTCCTGGCGCTGCTGACACCTTACGCTGGTTTCTATATCACCTCGCTGCGCTGGAAGGGGCTCCTGGATGTGCAGGGAGTGCATATCCGTCAACCGATTCTGTTTCGTTCGTGCATGGTGGCGGTGTTCTTTAACCAGATCATGCCGAGCATCATCGGCGGCGACATGATCCGGATGTACGACTCGTGGAAAGCCGGCGCCACGCGGGCGGTTGCCATCTCGACGATCGTAGTTGACCGGGTGCTGGGACTCTTTGCGCTTGCGATCTTTGCGGTGCTGGGGCTTTTCTTTATCCGCGGCGATCTTGCCGATGCAAACTACGTTTCACTGGCGGTTGTCGCTGTGGCCATTGGGCTTGGCGGGTTCATCGCGCTTGTGTTCTCACCGATCCCGGTGATGGTTGAGTTCGCACGCGCGATCTACACAAAGCTGCCCGGCCCATTCGGAAAGTTCTTTGGGAAGGTGGACCGGGCGGTCGAACCCTTCCGTGGCAGGCACTTATCGCTGGTGCGGGCACTGGGGCTCTCGCTTTTGCTTCAACTCAACGTTGTTCTGCTACATTATCTGCTCAGTCGAGCCATCGGGATCGAGTTGGGCTTTATCGACTATTTCTATGTGGTACCCGTGGCTCTATTTGTGATGCTCATCCCCATTTCAATCAACGGGATCGGTGTTCGCGAGAGCATGTTCGTGTTTCTTCTGGGAAGCATGGGCG
>CAXBOF010000126.1:0-6035 GCA_963977205.1 uncultured Phycisphaera sp.
CACGTCGTAGGTCCAGACCGCCTCTTCACCCAGCTCGAACGAAATCAAACGATCGCGCCCGCCCGAGAGCAGCGTGCCGTCGGCGAACCGCATGTCGGTCAGATCGATCGGCTTGGCGCTTGGCGTGTCGGGGTGGAGCCAGAGGATCTCGGCCATCGAGGTGAGCAGCATCACTCGACTGACGGGCGGGGAGAGCGAGGCCGTGAGCAGGCCGTGGTACCGCCGATCGGGCACGCCCGAGGCGCTGCCCATGGCGTATCCGCCCGAGGCATCGCTCAGGAGCCATTCTCGGGAATCCAGTTGGAGTCGTTCGGCGGGGGTCTTCACCCTGATCGAAACGGGGCGGGCCTGGACTTCATCTGCTGTCTCTGCTCGGATCACAGTTCACCCCGGAGTCTTGATGGCCCGTCGGCTTGACTGACTCTCGCACCCCTGGGACACTATTCCATGGGTACCCTCACTACTTCCGAATCGGCCAATCCTTCCCGCAAACCCTCAGAAAAGGGGGCAACAGTTGCGGGCGACTCATGGCGTCTGAACCCTACCGTCAAAATCGTGGCCGAGGGCATCACCTTTGATGATGTCCTGCTCATCCCGCGGGCCAGCTCCATCAGCCCAGCCGAGACCAAAGTCACCGCCCGCCTGACCAAGTCGATCTCGCTAGGCATCCCGCTCATGAGCGCCCCGATGGACACGGTCACCGAGTCTGATCTCGCGATCGCGCTGGCCCAGGAGGGCGGCATCGGGATCATCCACAAGAACCTCTCACCCGAAGCGCAGGCCCGCGAGGTCACCAAGGTCAAACGCTCGGCCAACGGCATCATCCTGGATCCGATCACACTGGGTCCGGGCGACTCCATCGGTCGCGCCCGCGAGCTGATGCGCAAGCACCGTGTCTCGGGCTTCCCTGTCACCGATTCGGGGGCTGCCACCGAGCGCCACGCCGAGACGGGCAAGGTGGTGGGCATCCTGACCGGGCGTGACCTGAAATTCGTGTCGGATGAATCGACACTCGTTGGCGACGTCATGACCTCGGAGGGGCTCGTCACCGCCAAGCCCGGCACGACACTCGAAGAAGCACTGGTCATCCTGAGCCAGAACAAGGTCGAGAAGCTGCTGCTCGTCGAGGACGACTTCAGGCTGGCGGGGCTGATCACGATGCGCGACATCGATCGGCTTTCCAGTTTCCCGCGCGCGAATCTCGATAGCCGAGGCCGCCTGCTCTGCGGGGCCGCCATCGGCGTGCATCAATACGACCGCGCCCAGGCGCTGATCGAAGCTGGTGTGGATGTGATTATCGTCGACACCGCGCACGGGCATTCCAGGAACGTGCTCGACACGGTCCGCCAGATCAAGAAGACGCATAGCGTCGAGGTCATCGCGGGCAACATCGCCACGGCCGAGGCCGCCCGGGATCTGATCGAGGCCGGCGCGGACGCGATCAAGGTCGGCATCGGACCGGGCTCGATCTGCACGACGCGGGTGGTGACGGGCGTGGGTGTGCCGCAGATCACCGCGATCATGAACGTGGTCGCGGGCGTGGCAAGCGCCGGCTCGGACATCCCGATCATCGCCGATGGCGGGGTGCGCACCTCGGGCGACATCGCCAAGGCCATCGCCGCCGGCGCCGACGCCGTCATGCTGGGCTCACTCTTTGCCGGTCTCGACGAGTCGCCCGGCGAGCACGTCATCAGCCAGGGCCGACGCTACAAGACGTACCGCGGCATGGGCTCAGAGGGCGCGATGAACGCGGGCTCTGCCGACCGCTACGGCCAGGGCGATAAGTACGACGACAAGGGCCAGCCCAAGGCCAAGTTCGTGCCCGAGGGTGTCGAGGGACTCGTGCCCTACCGCGGACCGCTCTCAGACTTTGTGTACCAGCTCGTCGGCGGCCTGCGCTCGGCGATGGGCTACCTCGGGTGCGAAACGATCGCCCAGCTGCACGAGCACGCACGCTTCACGCAGATCTCAAGCGCGACCGTCGTCGAGAACCACCCCCACGACATCCGCATCACCAAGGAATCGCCCAACTACATGAGCGACCGTCACAGCTGAGCTTGCCTCGCGTCAGTTCGAGCCGAGCTCTTTAACTTCCTCGCCCATCTTGGCCTTCATCTCGCGCGTGATGCGGAAACGCTGGGGCGTGCCCTGTTCGGTGGTGAGATCACGCTCCTCGTACTGGCCGTAAGACTTTGCATCCTCTTTCACGTAAGGCCTGCGCGGCTGAACGCCGGTCATCTCGATGTACGCGACGTATGTCGGCATGTACTGATTCAGCCCGTTGTCGCTGAGCATGACCAGTGAGGCCCGCTCGTCGTCGATCATCGGGCCGAAGGTGGCGGCTTTGTACGGCAGCTCCCGCAATCCGCCCAGCGTGTCGTTGTCGCCGATAAACGTTTTCTTGACCGGCACAAAGTCATTGCCCGCATCGAGCCCCTTGAGGCTCTCAAGCTCAGAGATATCCGAGGCACCGGTTAGCTCGACGAGATAGAGCTCCGTCCGCGCCTGGTGCTGACGGCTCGTGCTCTCGGGCATAGTGATGCTCTCGACGGCAACGAGCGTGTCGTTGTTGACCGCGACGAGTTCGACGAGGCTGCGCTCGGCCTTCTCGCCATACTTCGCGTCGGGCGCTTCGAGGGCGTACGCCATCTCGCCGAGTTGGTCGGCCTTGAAGTAGTCCAGGTGCACGAGCCGGGTGTAGGTCGTCCCCGCATCCGGAGTGGAGGGCGGGCCGTCCTGCGTGAGCGCCTGCTCGTAACCGGCGATGATCTCCATATTGGGCAGGAGCGCCAAAGACTCAAGCGCCTTGGCGTTTCGCGGGCCTTGCTTGTTCTCGACGTAGTCAAGGTGGGGCGAGGTGACGAAGCCGTCCATGAAGGTCGCGCCGGTGCACATCTGGAACACGCCGGCCTTGTAGCCCTTGTTCAGCACGCCCTCACTCGTCCAGATGAGGTAGGGCTCGTCCCCGATGGGGTCGGGCGGGATGATGCGGACCGCGCCGGGCGAGTGATGCCCGGGCTCGTAGATCTCGCCGTCGGGATGATTCAGTCGCTGGACTTCGTCGGAGATGAAGAAGATGTTGCCGTACTCGTCGATCTGGATGTCCATCGCAAAGAAGCGGACGGGCGCGGTGTCGCCGGTGTCGTTGCTGACGACGTACCAGAATTTGGACTGCTGGTCGTAGTCGATGCCGCTGATGCCGCCGAAGACAAGCCCGTCGACGCGGGCAAACCCTTCGATGTAATCGTCGTTATTGAGCACCTTGGCGGTGACGTTTGGAACCGACCCATCGACGGCCTCGTTCTGCCCGGCCGCGACCGAAACAACTGAGCCCGAAACGAGCGAAACAGAAACGATTGAGAGCAGGCGTGAGCAACGCATGGAGTTCCTCCTAACAGGCGGGCAGAACGCCCGGCCTGAGAGATCTTAGTGCGCGCCGAGCAATGCTTCTCCCGGCGCCAGACGATCGGCAGGCACAACCTTCCCTTCGGGGTCCACTATTTCATACAGAACGAAACTCGTGGGAATCCCCGGCGCAAAGTTGTTGTCGGTGCAGAGAATCAGCGACTGGTGACCGCTTTCGAGCTTCGGCCCCAGACACATGCCCTCGGCATTGCCGATGCTGCCGCCAAGATCGGCAAGCAGCGTTTTCTGTACGCCCGTAAACCCGCCCGAGTTCAGAGAATCCTGGCCGAGCACATCCGTGGCCCCTTCCATCTCGACAAGGAAGATCCGGATTGACTGCTTGGCGGTCATCGTCCACGAACGCTCCATGGACAACAGCCGACCATCCGCAAGGCCGATGAGCTCGACCAATCCGTTCTGCGCGCCCGGCTCGCCCTTCATCGGCGGGTCGAGCGGGTAGGCGTACTCGTGCACCGGGTCGGACTCGGGCTTGTTCAGGTCGAAGATGCTCAGACGCACGAACGTGTCGCCGTCCTGAATCAGCGGCTCTTCCGTGGCCACCATCGCCACGCGGTCGGCGAGAATCGCGATCGACTCGTACGCCCGGTTGTTTTTGGCGCCGCTGCGCCTTCCATCGGGGCGCTGCCACTCTGGGGCTGTCCAACTGTCCATACGCGTCGCGCCGGTGCAGACCTCGTACAGCCGGGGCGGGTAGCCCTGCTGCGCAGCACCCTCGCTCGCCCAGATCAGTGTCGGCTCGCCGAAGTAGTCGCGGTGCGGCAAAAATCGGATCGACTCGCCGTCGTACTGCGGACCCTTCATCAATTCGCCCGTGCCCCAGCACATGGGCATCACAAGGTTCACCTCGACATTGGTGAGCCGGTCGCCGTTGATCTGCACATCCGCGAGGTAGCCACGCACCGGGCCGTGGTTGCCCTTGTCATCGCTGATGAGCGCCCAAGAGTTCCAGCCCGGCTCGAAGTCGATGCCGCTGATCCCGCCGACCTGTGTCCCGAGCCACGAGTGATCCGAGGGCAGATCGAGCTTGTCGATCTGCCGGATCTCCGGCTGGGCCACCGCCGTTGCCGCCGTCGCAGCAACCACCAACGTCAGATGCAGCATCACTCGTCCTCCTCTTCTCCTACTCACCCATACGGCTCATCAGGCGGTTTGGCTGACTTTCGGCGTCAAAATCGGGGCAAATCGGACAAGACGGCCCATATTCACGGGCCCAGCACCCGCTAGACATTGAACAGGAAGTGGCACACGTCCGCATCGCGCATGACGTATTCCTTGCCCTCAAGCCGCATTTTGCCGGCTTCCTTGATCGCCTTCTCCGAACCGAACTGCTCCAGATCACTCACCGAGTAGATCTCGGCCCGGATGAAGCCGCGCTCGAAGTCCGTGTGAATCACGCCGGCCGCCTGCGGAGCCTTGGCGCCAACGGGCACCGTCCACGCCCGGATCTCCTGCGGGCCGGCGGTGTAGAAGCTCTGCACGTCCAGCAGGTGGTACGCACTCCGCGCCAGCTTCGCCAGAGCCGGCTCGTCCATGCCCATGTCCGCCAGCATCTCGGCCCGGTCGGCATCATCAAGCTCCGAGAGCTCGCTCTCGATCTTGGCGCAGATCGGGACCATCTCCATCCCCTCCGCCTCGGCGTGCGCCCGCACCTTCGACGCCAGCTCGCCCGTGCCGTTGACATCCGTGTCGTCCACGTTGGCGATGTAGAGGACTTTCTTGGTCGTGATAAGCGTCATCTGCCTGAGCGCCTTGACCTCCGCCGCGTCCTCGAGTTTGAGCATCCGCGCGGGCTTGCCATCACTCAGGATCGGCTCGAGCTTTTTGAGCACGGAGTACCGCGCCACCTCGCCCGGATCGCGTGACCTGGCTGCCCGCTCGGCCTTGGGCAGCGCGTTCTCGACAGTCTGCAGGTCCGCCAGAATCAGCTCCGTGGCGATGGTGTCGATGTCGCGGATCGGATCGACCGTGCCATCGACGTGCGTGACATCCTCGCCGCCCGAGGCCTGCTCGAAGCACCGCACAACCTGGACGATCGCATCGACCTCGCGGATGTGGCTCAGGAACTTGTTGCCCAGCCCCTCGCCCTCGCTGGCGCCGCGGACGATGCCCGCGATATCGACGAGGCGCAGAGCCGCTGGCACGATCTTCTTGGACTCGATGTGCCCCCGAATGATCTCGAGCCTGGGGTCGGGGATGGGCACGACCCCGATGTTGGGCTCGATGGTGGCGAACGGGTAGTTCGCCGCCAGCGCCCCGGCCGCGGTCAGCGCGTTGAAAAGAGTGCTCTTGCCCACATTGGGCAGCCCGACAATCCCTGCTTCCATCGACCGACTCCAGCCGCCCGGCATGGGCGGACCGGAGGATATGCGCCGCGGGACGGCGATTGGGCCCGGGGCTCGTTTCGTCGCTATTGGCTCAGAACCGGGCGACGGCTCGCCAAGGCTGGGAAATCCATCCCCTGCAGCCCGTCCCGGGTCTGATCGAAGTAGACCGGCACACGCGTATCGAGTGAACCCGGCGAATCCCACAGCTTTCGCGGCTTGTAGAAATAGCTCGGGAACGCTCCGCTGTCCGGCTGATTCGGGTTGAACCCCAGGTTGGCGCTCTCG
>CAXBOF010000127.1:0-6030 GCA_963977205.1 uncultured Phycisphaera sp.
ACTTCGCGTTAACACGGTTGCGCAAGCCGTTGACAGGCCACCTGGTGCTGGCAACGCTGCACACAAACGATGCGCCCGGAGCCGTCGCGCGGCTGATGGACATGGGCATCGAATCCTATCTCCTCTCAGGTGCGATCATTGGTTCGATTGCTCAGCGGCTGCTCCGAAAGATCTGCCCGCACTGCGTGTCAAAGTACTACCCGAGCGAGCAGGCGATTCACGACGCCGGCCTGCCGCGAGACTCGAAAAAGGCCTTCCGCAAGGGCGCCGGCTGCCAGCAGTGCCACGACTCGGGGTTCCTCGGTCGGGTCGGTGTGTACGAACTGATGGCGGTGAACCCGGAGATCCGCAAGCTCGTGCATGCCGGCGCACCCTCGCATGAGCTGCGTCTTAAACTGCGTGAGCTCGGTGTGCCCACCCTCCGTGAAGAAGCCGTCCGACTGGCTACCGACGGGTTCACTAGCCTCGAAGAGGCGCTGCGAGTCACGCACGTCGACGGCGACGAAGCAGATGACACCGCGGCCGAGGTGCCCGCAAAGACACTCGGGGTGGCGGCATGAACTACAGATACAGCGCATACACAAAGGACGGCTCAAAGAAGCAGGGCATGATCGAAGCAGATTCGCCCGAGCAAGCCAAATCGCTCGTACAGGCAGAAGGGCTTTACGTCAGTGAACTCACCGATACCGGATCCAGTAGCGGCGGCAAGCAGAAAGCCGGAAGAAGGATCTTCGGTGCCAGTTCACTCAAGAACGTCACGAGTTTCACGCGACAGATGTCCGTACTGATCAGCAGCGGCACACCGATTGTCCAGTCGCTCGAAGCCGTCGAACGCCAGACAATCGATCCGCGGTGGCGTTCGGTGCTTCAGAGTCTCCGCGAGCGCGTCGAGGAGGGCAATCAGCTCTCAGACGCGATGGCTTTGTACCCGACAGTCTTCGATGACGTGTACCGCGCGATGATCGCGGCTGGCGAGTCGGGCGGCGACTTCGACAAGATCCTGGCGCGTCTCTCCAAGCTGGCCCGGCAAGAAATGTCGGTCCGAAACAGCATAACCGGCGCGATGGTCTACCCGGCGCTCCTGCTCACTGTGGCTGGCGGCGTGCTGCTCCTTTTGGCATTCACGGTTCTCCCGAGATTCCGCGAACTCTTTGAAACACTCAACACACCGATCCCAGCTTCGACAGCATTCATCATGGCGGCCGCGGAATTCATGAAGGCCTACTGGTGGGCCGTGCTCGGAGGTCTGATCGCTGCGGCTTTCGGCCTCTCGGCCTGGCTGCGTACACCCAGTGGCATGCTCAAATTTCACACGTTGCACGTGAATGTCCCCATGTTTGGCCGCATCATCCGAGCGTTCAAAACTGCCAAGATCGCAAGAGTGATGGGTGTGCTCCTCGAAGCCAAAGTGCCGCTGCTCGAGTCACTGGAGATCGCCCGAACCAGCGCCGGAAATCTCCTCTACGAGTCGCTGATCGAGAATGCCCAGCAGCGCGTCGAGCGAGGCGAGTCGATGAGCGACGCCTTCAGCGGCTCAAATCTCGTCACGCCCGCCGTCTGCGAGGCGATCCGTAACGGCGAGCAGACCGGACGTGTCGGTGAGGTACTTATGAATCTGGCCGACATCATGGACGAGGACAACGACCTTGTCGTGCGTTCACTGACGAGCATCCTTGAGCCTCTGATT
The DNA here is from genome assembly GCA_963977205.1 of uncultured Phycisphaera sp. Taxonomy (GTDB): domain Bacteria; phylum Planctomycetota; class Phycisphaerae; order Phycisphaerales; family UBA1924. The sequence continues at coordinate 1,688 of CAXBOF010000127.1, forward strand.
CTCTCAGTGCTAGGCGTGGTCGTTGGCATCATCGCGCTCAGCCTCTTCCTGCCGCTGTTCGATCTCACTGCATCTACGGGAGCGGGTTGAATGCTGAAGAACCGAACGAGCATTGGTGTGGATATCGGCGTTCGGACGCTGCGAGCGGTGGCACTCTCACACGAGGGCAACGCGTTCCGACTCCGCGCGATGGTCGAGACCGTCCGGACACCCAATCACCCTGTCCCGACGCGCCAGGATGTCGAACGCCTCCTGCATGCGCTTGAACGCCAAGGCATCGACGCGCGCCGAATCTCACTGGCCGTACCGCCGGATCGGCTCGAGCTGCCACCACGCTCTTCAGGAGCGCCGATCGAAACGCTCGCTCAGGCAGAACTCACCAAGGGAGCGCCGGGCGGACTAGAAGTGTTCATCTGGGATCTTCCGCCCGGACGCCGCGCCCGCGCGAGCGAGTATTTCGCGATCGGTCTGCAACACGAGGCCGCCAACGAACTGCTCTTGCCATTTACCCAGTGCGGCCTGGATGTAGACCACCTCGAACCCGAAGCGACTGCTCTGCAGCGAATCACAGGCCGGAACAACCGCGTGGTGTTTATGGCCGGTGCGCGGAATATCGGGATCTATGCATTCGACACATCATCAACTCTATTCATGCGCACGATCGAACTCGCCGGCGAATCGGTCGAATCCGACCGGGTGCATACGAGCCTCGTGGGCACCATTGATTATCTGGCCGAGCGATTCCCGATGCTCGAAGAAGCATCGGTGATTGTCCTCGGTGAGCCTAAGGCGTCTGATCGTCTCTCGGCTTCACTCCTCCTCGAGTATGAAACCACGGTTGTACGCGAACTCCGTGTTGATATCCGCTCGACCGGTTGGCTCGCGGATTTCGACTTAGACACGCGATGGGCGACAGCGATCGGTCTCGCAGCCGGGCAATCGAGTCTGGAGGTCGCGGCATGAAACAGCCCAACCTGCTCCCAGAATCAATCAAGGTAAAGGCTCTCGAGCGTCGCCGCTTTGGCTCAAAGGCGTCGCCGTGATCGCTGTCTTCGGTGTTGTCGGCTGCGTGGTCGCCGGTGCGTACCTCGGCGATCTCGATTCACCGGTCCGCGAGGAGCTCGACACCGTCCGGTCCGTCATCAACAAGCTCGAAGCCTCTGAGGCCTCCGCATGGGCGCGTATCGAAACGGTCACGCACGAGCTCGGCGTGGTGGAAGACATCGCGGGCCAGCCGAACTGGAGTGTCCTGCTGGAAATCCTTGCCGCGGGCCTGAACGAGGGTGCATACCTTGAACAGATCGACACATCACTGATTCTCCAAGAAGACACAAAAATATCACCGCCCTCTAAGGCGGCCTCTGGACCGTACCGCGTCCGAGTGACGGGGACTTCATTGGTGCAGGGCGACGCCACGCGATACGCGCTCTACCTCGAGCAGTGTCATCTCTTTGACTCTGTTCGATTGGTCGGAACACAGCCAAGGCCCGACGTCGCAAAGGATGCCATAGGTTTCGAGATTCTGTGTGTGATCGGGAAGATTGAGGAGAAGTCATGAAGAGCTTCAAATCGATCGATGGCATCGGCGTGGCGATGATCGGTGCGGTCGTCGGGCTCCTGTACTTGGCGGGCGTCAAGCCGTTGCAGGAAACCTACGCCGATACCGTCAAACTCAAGGCCGAGCTCTGGATCGCTAACAGCGATCTGTCGGGTCGACAAATCTCCGAGGGCAAGGCCACATCGACAGCGGCTGAATTGTCAAACCGTCTCGATCAGCTTGCGATCCAGCTCTCCAGCATCGAGGAGATGAACACCCGGCTTTCGGACCTGACACATCTGACCGAACAATCCGGCATGACGATCGAGGCCATCCGCCCGGGCGAACAGGTCAACCAAGAACGGTACCGAGCGGTTCTGATCACACTCATCGGACGCACAGGTTACGAAGGGGCGGTCACGTTCCTGGATGACCTGCGGAAACAGTTCCCCGATACGGGGCTGCAATCGGTTCAGTTCATCCGAATCGCCGGCGAAGACTCGATCGGGCGGCTTCAGATCGAGATGGTCTGGTATGCGGCTCCTGCCGTTTCGAACGGTTCTGCGGCCGGTGGCACGCGATAAGGCTCACAACTGCCTTGACAGCCCCGTTCTGAATTGCACCTTCTCAATGTGGCGGGAAACACCAAACCGAATTTGTGGTATCTGCTCATCCTCGGCGCTGCGGGCGCTGGATTAGCCCTCGATACTTTCGTCATCCGGGCAAAGGCTTCGACGGAGCCCGTGCTTGCCGATACCGAGAACGCCGAAACGCTCTCTGCGGGCACGCGATCTGTACCGTCCAAAGCAGAGCCGCTGGGCGACCAGTTCGATCTCGCACATGCCCTGCTCGATGAGCCGGCATTCCGCCGTCTCGATGGCTTTGCTAAGCCAAAGGCAGAAGTCGCCGAGCAGTTGGAGCCCACGAAAGAAACCCCAAACGCTGGTTTCGGCTCGCGCCACAGATTAACCGCCGTGCTCAGCCAGCCCAGCGGCGACTTGGCCGTGGTCGATGGACTCCTGCTGCGCCTCGGCGACACAGTCGAAGGGCTGCGTCTCGTCAAAATCGAGAACGACGGTGCCATCTTCGAGAGCGAAGGCAAGTCCATCCGCCTGCCCCTGGCCCGGCCCGGTCTTGACCGATAACCAATCGCTCGCGTTTCATTTGCAGATTCTCTGATCCATATCAATCAAGTCCACACTAAAGCAAGTCGATGCAAGCCTTGTGCTTTAAACAAGGGGGAGCTATCCGATGCTTGCACAATTCCGTACTACCCGTAGGGGTTTCAGTCTTATCGAGCTTGTGATCGTTGTGGTGATCCTCGGGATCATCGGAGCCGTCGCGATTCCTCGTATGAGCCGCGGCGCCGAGGGCGCTTCGGAATCTGCGCTCGTCTCAAACCTCGCAACGCTCCGCGGTGCGATTGAGCTCTATGCCGCCGAGCACGGCAACACATTCCCTTCAGCAGCAACTTTTAATGATGAACTCCTGCTCTACACGAACGCCGCAGGCGGCACAAGCGCCACCAAAACCGGCGCGTTCATCTACGGCCCGTACCTGCGCGCTGTCCCAGCGCTGCCCGTCGGCACCAAGCAGGGCAACGCGGGTGTCGCAGCAGCAGACGCCGCAGGTGTCGGCTGGATCTACGACGAGACCACAGGCACCATCACCGCCAACTGCGCCGACGCCGAAGTCAACGGCACAGGCAAGCAGTGGAACGACTTCTAAGCCACGCATAGGACGCCTCAGATGGCGCTCATGACAAGCACAAAAATCACGCACGCACCGGCCGGATCAAACCGGCCGCGTGCGTTTACGTTGATCGAGCTGGTCGTCGTCATATTCATCATGGCGATCATGGCGTCCATCGCGATCCCCCGGTACGCATCGGCGACAAACCGGTACAGAGTCGATGCAGCCGTGCAGCAGATACTCGCGGATATCAACATGACCGCAGCCGTCGCGAACAGAGCCAGCGCCTCGCGCACGATAAGTTTCAACGCCGACAGCGACCTCTACACGCTCGAAGGCCAGGCGTCGCCGGCCGATCCCGCCAGCGACTGGGTCATCGAGCTTGGACTTGAACCATTCAGTGTCAACCTCGCCCGCGTCTCATTCGGAGCCGACGAGAGGCTCCCGATCTCCGGGCACGGGCTCCTCACCGAGTCCGGCGAACTCACCGTCACCGCGGGCCGTACCGCCCGAAGGCTCATCTTCACGCAGGGCTCGACCTCGGTCACGATCGAAGATCAAACCCTGACCGAACCGACCGACAACAACACCGTGACAGTGGTAAGTACAAGCGGAACGCAAACTGCAAACGTCGGCGGTGCCGCTGCAGGGATGTCGATGTCGCCATGAAACGCCGAGGCTTCACACTCATCGAGCTCGTTGTCAGCCTCGGCGTCATGGGGGTGCTGTCGCTGGCGCTCGCGTCCACGATCCTGCTGAGCACACGAGCCCTCCCCAATGTCGGCGGAGGACCAGAGAATCAGGCCGCTGCCGGCCGCGCACTCCAGATCCTCGGCGCAGACATCCGCCTGGCAAAGACCGTCGCCATGCCCGACATCCGCACCCTCACGCTCACCATCGCCGATCAGACCGGCGACGCGGCCGAGGAAACCATCACTTACGCATGGGACAACTCGATCGGAAGCCCCTTCACACGCACCTTCAACGGCAACGTCGTCCCGCTCGTTTCATCGATCAGCGATCTCAAATTCCAGGCTCTGAAGCGTCCGAGCGTGAAGACCGATGTCGCCGAGGGTGTACCCACGGACCGTATCCGGGTCTCTTTCAGCACAGC
>CAXBOF010000128.1:0-5989 GCA_963977205.1 uncultured Phycisphaera sp.
GACGAGGTGACGGTCATCAACGCTCGCGTGCAGATCGAACTCGGTCAGTTCCGCATTCTTCCAGTTGCCGCCCTCATACCGCCGCCCCTGCCCCGAGCGTGCCGCCGAGAAAGACACCTCACGCGATTCCGTTCCCACGAGCCGGTCGACCACGACGCCCCGCTCGGGCAGAATCTCCGTGATCGAAGCGATCTCACCCGTCCAGTTCGGCTCCTGACCGATCCAGTTCTGCAGATGGATCAGTCGCGCCTCCTCACGCAGGTGCGCACGGTTCTTGGATTGAAGCTGGACCAGCTCGTTTCGCAGCGATGAAACCCGCGTTCGCAGCGTCGCCTTCTGGCCAGAAAGGAAGACAACCGCCCCGATCAGCACGATCGCAGCCAAGGCTCCAAGGCCAAGCCCGATCCGGATAGCAGGCACCTCAAGCCCACGCGCGGGCATCACCCGGCGGAGCAGGAGCACCGGATCGCCACCGGATTGCGCGATCGCCATCAAAGGCCAGAGTTCCGCGGGCATCCCCCGCACAGAGGGCTCGTATTTCACAATCGGGATCGTGAGCTGCTCGGCGATCAGTTTCGAAAGCTCCGCCCCGATCGGACCGTCGGAATGAAGCACGATTTTCTCGATCGGCTCGATGCCGCTGAGCATGCGAACGCTGGTATCCGCGCGGTGCGCCTCGGAAACAATCTTCGCCGCATCATTCTCCATATCGCCGTTGCGATTGAGCTGGCGTGTCAGGATCGGCACACCTGCGCGCACGACCGCCAGCACCACCTCCGACTCGCCGGCGATGATGACCATATGCACACACGCATCGTCCGCCATGACGCCCAGCCCAGCCGAGCGCGTCGTCATCCCCGCGATGGCGCGTCCTGAGGATTTCAGTTCCTCGCGCGTCCGGTCGGCGACATCACCCGGCACAGCACACACCGTGTAGCTTGTGCCCGCGGTGCGAACAACGTCCATCACACTCTTGTGGGCATCGATCGTCGATTGTGTCCCGAGCCGAACGCGCGCCATACCGTGCAGGTCCGCGGTGCTAGCGCCCTCGGGAGCCTCGATCTCTATCTGCAGAAGCACGGCCTCGCGCCTTGGTAGCACAAGCAGCACCTTGCCCGAAGGCATGCCGCTGTCCTTGAACGCGGCCTTAAGCCACTCGCCCCGCGCCTCATCGCCGAGATCCTCCGGGATCGCCTCATCGATCCAGCCGGGACGCTTGCCACCCCACGCCGCAACAAGTCGATTCCGCCGCAGTTCTACCACACTGGCGTACCGCATCACGCGCCCCTCCCTGCGACAAATCGACCCCACGTGCCCGGCGCCTCCTGCGACTCGGGCGAATCCTGCGTGGAATCTTCACCGGGAACATCACCGCCCACCGGCGAAGTGTCCCGGATCGGCTCAATATTCTCGCTGTCAAAACCGTCCTCAACGACAGAGTCGATTCCCGGTTCAAAGAGGACCTCTTCCGTTTCGACCTTCACGCCCCCCTGCCATTTCTCATACGTCACGTCGCGGAGATACACAAACCTCGGCGAGCCGCCCGCAAGATCGACGATGCCATAGAACTCAAGAGCAGGGATCTCGTCCTCGATCACCGGCGCATTGAATTCCTCATTGACACCTAACTCCTCGCGTTCATGCTCCACTCGGAACCGCACGCCGATCTGCATCGACCGCACCGTGAGCATGTCTACAAGGTCGGCGTACACACCCATCTCGATCACGCCCTCTCGCAAGGGCCACGACAAACCAGCGCGATCTTCGATCGAAATCGATTCGCGCCGATCAACGATCGCGTTGGCGAGCGTCTCGTTCATGCCGGGCAAGGCCGCCAATACCTCAGCGCTGGCGTGATTCAGATCCACGAGCCCACGCCTCGGCTGCTCATCACCCACGTACACCGCGTCGACTAGCAGATCCCAATCCTCCTCCGGGATGCCCCTTGCCTCTGCCTCGCGCAGCACGTGGCCCAGCGAAGACGGCCGAAACGAGCCGTCGCTAATGCCCGCAAACAGAGCGGCCCCTTCATTCGACAAACCCGCTGGCGTCGGCGCGCCCGACTCGACGCCACCCCGCGGCGACCCGCGCGAGCCGGCAGGCCCACCCACGCCGCTGCGCACCTGCGGATCAATACTAAAGAGTGTCAGCAGAACCGAGTGGTTTGGCTGTGTCTCATCTTCAATCGCACCGCCCTGCAGAACAGCACGCAGTGAGCCCGGCATCCGCACAGGCCTCGCCTCAAGCAGCTTGTCCGCGTCATCGACCAGAAGCGACTTCACGACGTCATCGCTGGCGGCATTCGCATCGATACGACCGGCCAGCGCCTCGATCACAGGCTCGCCGTCGTGTTCTACGATCGACCAACCCCATCCGTCGGCACCTTCGAGACGGATCACGCTCGCAGACGAAGCAATCTCGGGCAATTCACCGGCGAGCACACTGTCGCGCGAACTCCCGATCTCGGCCGCGATCGCGTACGCCGCCGACCTGGCCGCCAGACGCTGCTCGTGACGCTTGGCGATCGCAAAGACCGCGTCGCTCTGACCCCGCACGCCCGAGAGCATCGCCGTCAGCGACGCGGCCATCGCCACGGTCACCAAGAGCACCGCGATAAGCACGATCCCCCGCCGCATCACATCGCCCCCGTTCCGGAAGTCTCTTCGCCTGCACCCGGATCGAATACCGCAAACACCCGCCGCCAATCCGGGTCGCGTTCGCTGTCCTCTGCAAACGAATCCTCGAACGGATCACTGAACAAGCCGGCGTCATCGTCTTCATCGATGGAAGCCGCACCCAGCCAGATCGAAACCGAGACCGCGCGGGGTAGACCCGAGGCTCCATCGAAGCTCTCGCTCCAGCCATCGCCGCTGTTGAATTCGAATCGGCACCGCTCGATGCCATCGAGTAGACGTTGACGGGCACCGCCTTCTTGACGCAACGTGATCGCCCCTGAAGCGAACGCGATCTCGATAGATTGGATATCGTCGGGCTTGTCCGCCGCTCTTGGCAACATCGATATGCCGCACATCATGATCTTGAGCGATTCCGCATCTCCCGCAAAGCCGTGCTTGCCGTCAGCATCCTGCGCGATCGCGGTCAGCATGGCGCGGTCGATCACATCAGAGAGCACCGCCACCTGCGCGAGCCTGTGGTTGCGGTCCGAGGCCGCCGTCGTGCTCGACATGATCCGGTTCGTTGCCGGCAACAGAATCATGACGAGGATGACGATCAGCGCCAGCCCGATCATCATCTCAATCAGCGTGAAGGATCGGCGCGTCATAGGCCACCTCCCCGCGACGGGATGATCTGCGAGGCCCGGTAGAGCACGTCGTCACCCTCGGGCTTCAGTACCGAGACATCGACCTGCACAAGCCCCGGCCAGGCGCTCGGGGCGGACTCCACATCGAGTCTGTATTTCGGATCGCGGACCATCACGCCCGCCTCGACATCTTCCAGCGAGATCACGCCGCGATGCAGTGAACCGTGCATGTTCTCAGGCGAAACCAGCCCCGCTTCCATCATCGCAAGCGCCGAGCACGCCAGGTCCGACATCTCCACGCGCTCAGTCGCCTGGACGACTCGGCTGCGCACGCGATCGAGCAGCGCAAACCCAGCGATCGCAACCAGGACCGCCGCCGTCGTGGCCAGCAGGATCTCCAGCAGCATGAACCCGCGCCGATTCATGGATCGCCAGCCCCTTGCGAATCATCACCGTCGTTCTTCACAGGCTCATCAGCGAAAGCACCGCCGTCTTCGTCAGATTCTTCTCGCGTAAACGAGAGCCTCGCCGTCCACGTTTCAATCGTGGGCTTGAAGACAGCATCGCCCTGCGTCAGGGTCCACGCTCCCGGCAACATCGAAACAGAACCGTCCGGCAAGACTCGCAAGAGCACGATGCGTTCTTCGCTTGCATCGGGAAACTCGCTCACTTCATCGGTCGCGATATCCATGTCCCCGGGCAACTCATACAGCACGCCGAAACGCTCTTCCGGGAACGCTTCAGTCGGTACTCCGAAAGCGTCACCGCTTCCCGTGGGCGTTTCTTCCGAGATCAGTACACCCACACGCATCAAGCCTCGCCCGTCGCGCTCGGCGACCAACTCCACCGGTCGCTGCTGCGCCAGCGCTTTGGACCTCGTCTCAAGCGCCGCCGATGACAGACCGTCCTGTACAGACGCCAGCCGCTCGGCGTCGGACCACGACATCGCCCCACCGAACGAGACCGCGCCGATCGCCAGCGCAATGGCCAGCACGATCAGCAATTCGATCAGCGTGAGAGCGCGCCCACCCGCCGTCATGTCACAAGCTCCGATCAGCCGCCAGAAGATGGCGACTCAAAATCAAACGTGCCCTCGCCGTCTTCGGACTCGGACCAGGAAGTGATGTCGTCCTCGGTCCCCTCTTCCTTGTCGGGGCCGTACGACCAGAGGTCGAACTTGGACTCATCGCCGTACTCGCTCATCTGGCGGTAGCCCCACTCGCTGTCCCACTGGTCGACAGGGGTCGGGTCCGTCAGGAACGACGACCACTTGTCCTCGTCCTCAGGGTTCTCAAGGTTCGCCGACGACCAGAGCACGCTGAGGCCCTCATCGTCGGTCGGGTAGCGGTTGTACGTCAGACGGAAGCTCTCGAGGGCGTCCTCGATGTTCTTCATCTGGATCTTGGTGATGTTCTGCTGGGCCTCGCCAAACCTGCTGAACACCGCAAGTCCGATGAGCGAGGCGAGCGCCAGGATAATCGCGATAACGATCATCACTTCGACAAGTGTGAAACCGCGACGAGCGGCCTGAAGACGGCGATGTCCGGTACGCATGGATCGATCCCCCTGGGAAAGGACTGCCGGCGATCGCCGGTTTGTAAAGACTAGCATACTTCGGGCGCCCCCTGCAAGAGGGAAATCCCGCACTTCGGGAACCGACTCAGAGCCCCGAACTCAGTTCTGCCATCGGCAAGAGCAGGGCCGCAGCAACAACGACCACTGCAAGAGCGATCACTACAAGAAGCAGCGGCTCAAGCAACCGAACAGAAGTCGTCAATAGTCGATCTACCCGGCTATCGATCGTGTCGGCGATCGTCACGAGCACCTCGCCCAAGTTGTTGGCGGTCTCGGCGACCGAGATCATCTCCACCACATCCTGATCGAATAGCCCGCTGGCCGCCAAGGGGTCCGTGATGCTCCCGCCCTCGCGGACCGACTCGATCGCGTCTTCGATGACCTTGGCCATCACCGGATGACCGGCCGCCTGCTTGGCGATCTGCATCGCCCCGATCATGGGAACACCGTTCTCAAGTAGCGTCCCCAGAAGTCGGCAGAATCTCGCAGCCGAGAGTGTGCGCACAAGATGCCCAACTATGGGGAGCTTGAGCTGCGCCTCAGCCCCAAACTGCTTCACCTTCTCTTGCCGGCGGATCATCGCGATTCCGAACCCGATCACGACAAGCCCGATCGCGGTGATGCCGATGTAGCGTCCCACCAGATCGCTCACAAAGAACACAACGCTCGTCAGCGCCGGCAGATCACCCTCAAGCCTCGCCAGCAGCGGGCGAAACCTGGGCACGAAGGCAGTAAAAATCACGATCAGGATCAGAAAGCCGAACCCCGCCAGCACGCTCGGATAAATCAGACTCCCGAGCACTTTGCCGCGCAGCTCCGCCTGAGCCGCCAGCATCGACGAGAGCTTCGACAGCACCGATTCGAGAATGCCCGCTTTCTCGCCCGCCCTGATCAACGCCACCTGCGCCGAGGCGAACGTCTCGGGCCGGTTGCCCATCGCCGTCGACATCTCCATGCCGTCGGCCACCTCGTCGGCGAGTTGATCAAAGATCCCCGCGATCTTGGGCGACGACTTCTGCCGACCCACGATCCGGAGCGCTCGCAGCAGCGGCACACCAGCTCGCAGCAAATCCGAAAGCTGCTGGTACGTCATCGCCAGCTTGCGCACAGGCAATCGCGTCCCCTTGCGGCGTTGCGGCATGGCCTGCTCTT
>CAXBOF010000129.1:0-5980 GCA_963977205.1 uncultured Phycisphaera sp.
GCCCTTGATCGTGAAGAGGTCCGTATCCGTCCCCACGATGAGGAAGGGGGTGCCGTCCGACAGGTCGAAGCGTTGAACGCCCCTCACCTCGCCCGTGACGGACGTGGCGGTGGGGACGAGGCTCGGGATGGGGTTGTATCCCCGAGAGACGGCAACGACGTTGTTGCACTCGATCAGGTTCGGGTTTTTGTACGTCGGCTCGTCTGGGATAAATTGCCCGAAGTCTACGTCCGCCTTCATACGACCGTCCCCGCTGGTTTCGTATCGATGAAGCCCCCGTCGAACCGGCCCTTGATGGCCGCGCGGTTGGCGTTGTTCACGCTGTCGATGGCTTTCCCCGCCCAGAAGGCGGAGCCTGCATCGTCTCGGATCAGGTTGGCATGGTGGCTTAGGACAGAGTAAGCGAAGGCGTCCAGAGATCCGCCGTTTAGTGCCGCGTTCGTGTCCCCGTCCGCCGTCAGCTCGGCAAGGCGCGCGTAGTACACGAGCGTGATGCTGTGCCCGTCGTCCGGCGCTGGCTTGATCTGGATTGCGTCCGCCCCGACTTGGTACACGGCGGGATCTCCCGTCCCCTCGACCGCCGCGAAGCGCTCTTGAGGGATGGGGTTCAGGAAGGTGCCCCCGTCCGTGTTCGTCATGGCTTGGACGGACACATAGTCCGCAGGTGGCGTGATCGATCCGCCCGTGGCCGTGAGGACGACGGTCGTCTCCATCTGCCGGATGCGGAGCGTGTCGCTCAGATCCGCGTTGGCCATGTCGTACGCCAGCGTCAGCGCTGGGCGGCCTAGCATCTCTTGTATGCGCTCTTTAAGGGTGCCGTAGTCCATCAGTATCCGCCTTCATGTACTTGGAATTTTGACCACTCGCCTGATGACACCTTCTTGAAGATGATCTCGCGAACGGCCTCTCGATCTGCGGCATCGACGCCTGCGGCCTTGCAAGCCTCTTCCAGAACGACGACGGGGACACGCGCCACGTGGCGCATGTCCGACGATCCCGTGACACCCTCGAGCTGACGCGCCTTGGCGTCATCGATGATGGGCTTGGTGTCCTGCCACCGGTTGATCTCGATGCCGTCCGCCGTGGATTTGATAAAGCTCTGAGCTGCGGACGATCCTTTCCAGAAGGACTGAGGTGGTGAGGTCTGTGCCATGAGGATCTCCTTAGTCGATTGTGACGCAACCGGCGTCTTCGAGGAGGGCCGCCTCGTCCTTGTGGATGGACCGGCTCTGGCCGAGGCGCATGCGGCCGCTGCTCGTGTGGCTCTTGTCCTTGATGCACGTCACGCGGACGAAGTCCTTGCGCTTGGCGTCGAGGGCGTCTTGGCGCTCCTTCTCGGCGCGGGCACGGTCGGCGCTCGCAGCGCGGAATTTTTCTGCTTCTTCTTCTCGGATCTGGGCGCGGATCTCTTCGACGCTCTGCTCTTTCTCGGGCACGGGTGCGGACGTCGCGTCCGTCTTTGGCTCTTCGAGGGTGACGGCTTTTGCAGGTTTCTTGCGTGGCATGATCTGGTCTCTCTTGTGAAATGTGGGAGGGCGGCCCGTTACAGGCCGCCCTCGTTAAGTGCTGCTACTAGGCAGCAGCCTGACGGTCAAAGACGCCGCCCAGCTTCTTCTCGTTACCAACGATGAGCGTCAACTGTGTGCTGATGAGCACGGCGTTGGAGAGGCCAGTCTTGCCCAGCTTCTCTTGCTTCGTTGGGATGTACGTGCCCACGCGGATTGTCTCATCGTCAGTGATGATGACGTCCGATGCGCGCATGTGACGGTGTGGGATGAACTCGACGCCCTTCTTGGAAGAGAAGTCCGTGATGTACACATCGATGTACGAGTTCACTTTGCCCGCGTCCTTCATCTCACGACGAGGTGCGTTGCCCGTGAAGGCTGAAGCACCCGTTTGAAGATCTGCAGGTAGATAGACAGTCGTGGCCATAGAGCCTGCTGTCCACATGTCCTGCATGACGGTCTTCAGGTTCGCCTCTGTGAAGTCCGTGAGCGTACCATCCGTGCGAGCGTCTGTGCCGTCGCCTGTAGGGTCCACACCCGTCGCACCGGCGACGGTGTTCGTCGCGATCCACGCTGGGAGACCAGCAAGCTCGTTCGCGACTGTTGCGCCGTCGCCTGTGACTTTGGCGTTGTTGGCGAAGAAGGCCAGTTCGATGTCCAGCTTGTGAGCTTTCAGCTCCTTAGCCAGCTCGATTGCGAACTGCTTCTTGCCTTCGGCCGTAGCACCTTTTTCGGCCGTGTCTGACAAGCGAACCGGATCGGCAAAGATCTGGATCATGTTGTTCAGGCGCGGACGTGGCGTGCGTGCAGTCGCGGCGATGTCGTCACCCTCGACCTTGGCGTTCACCTTAGCGGCGCGAAGGCCGTCTGTGAGCCAATCAGTCTGGTGCTTCTTGGCAGTGACTTTCTTCGCCTTCGAGAGAACTGGCGTTTCGTCAGGCTCAAGTGCGTAGACGATCTTAGACAGATCCTCACGCAGGTTGGTTGTGATGGAAATAGATGTTTGGGTTCCTGCTGGTACAGCCATGAGAACACTCCTTAAAGATTAGTCCGTGTAGAACAAACTGGCCAGATCATCCGGCGCAGCCTTTCCACGCGTATTGAGTTTTTTCAAGGCTTTGGCGTTTGCCTCCGCCTTGGGGTCCGTCTTTACTTTTGTCCCAGCACTCAGTTTCGGCTTAATCTCGTTCTTGCGTTTCATTACCACGGGTTTGGCCTCGTATTTGGCTACCCGTGACGCATCACGCAGCAAGAGCAGAAGTCGGTGGTCGGCGACTTGGTCGATCTCGTCTTGGGTAAACCCGTACCGCTCAAGGCCGACCTTGCTCATCGCATCGAGGTCGGATTGCTTGGCGGAGGGGTCGCTCCACTCCGGTAACTTCTCGTTTAACAGAACTAGCTCGCGTTGCAAAGTCTCTTGATGTTGCCCTGTTGTGATCTGGTCGAGGAGGGTCGATGCCTCGTTCTGGCGTGTGCTCTCCTGCTGCCACTTGCCGTAAGCCTGCATGAAGGCGTCGGGGCGGCCCGCGTACTGCTCGGGCTTCGGCTCCACGGTCGTGGGCAGGGCGTAGTACGCAAGGGCGTCGCGTAGCTGTGCGATCTGCTGATCCTTGGCTTGCGAGAACTCATCGCGCTGGGCTGCCAGCTCCTGCGTCTTCTGCGTGTAGTCGGACTGACGCTGGTATCCGGCGATCAGCTCATCCTCGGCGACGTCGAACGCTTTCCCGTCAACCTTCACGGTCCACAAGTTGTCAGGGTCAGCCTTCTGCCCTTTCAGCTCGACGGCCTCGTCCTCGTCCTCGTCCTCGTCCTCGTCCTCGTCCTCGTCCTCGGTTTTAGCCTCGGCATCGGCATCGGCATCGGCATCGGCATCGGCCTCAACCTCAACCTCAACCTCATCGGCCTCAGCAGCGACCTCCGGCTCCGGCTCCATGTCGTCGAACATGAGACCGGCGAGCGTGTCCCCGTCGTCAACGTCGATGGCTGCGCCACCCTCGCCTGCTGGCGCGAACGCGATGGTCATGGATGTGAAACGGGTCATAAATGGATTGCGCGTCATGCTTGATCCTCTTTCTCTTCAGTGTACGTCCGTATGTCACGGACAAGGTTGTCCAATGCCCACACCTGAGTGAGGGCGTCTTGGCGTTTTTCGTGGGTGGTTCCGGCGGCCGTGGCCTTACGCACCAACGTGGCGCGCATCTCGGCGACGGCGTCCTCCGCCTCTTCAGTTGTGAAGAGGAGGAAGAGCTTGTTCTTGGAGGCGCTTGTCAGGGTCACTTGACCAAACCTTTAACGAGATCGGCCTCGAGCTTGTCGCTGTCGTTGGCCATGTCGTGACCTGTCTTTACGGTCTTGAGCTGCATGTCCATCTGCTTCAGCTCTAGCTCCGTGCGCTTGATCTGGAGGTTCATCGATGCCTCCTGCGCTTTGAACTCGGCGATGTCCCGCTCGAGCTTCATGTCCTCGGCTCGGAACTGCGCATCGATCCGCATCTTGGCTTGGTTCTCGTCGCTCTTGGCTTGGGCCACCATCGCGTCCAGCTCGAGCTGCTGCTTGCGGAGCTGCATCTCTGCTTGGGCCTTGCCCTGATCCGTCTGCGCTTTGAACATGGCCGCCTCGGCCTTCATCTGCTCGGCCTTGGCCATCTCCATCTGCGCCTCGACCATTGGGTCAGGGACGGGGGGTTGTGGCTCCACCGGCTGGATGGTCTTAGGATCTTGCACGAAAGGCTCGATGGACTGGAGGCCCATCGCCCGCACAAGGCGCTTCATGGTTTCGAAGACGTGCTGAGGGGTGACGCTCGGGTCTCCCATCACCATCTTCTCTTTCTGCTCGGCATAGAGCCACTGCAGGGCCTGCACGCGGTTCTCTTTGTCGTCCTTGCCCGTACCAATGCGGACGGTCATGTCCGTGCGCTGACGCCACTCGAGGGGGTTGCTCTCGATCCACTCGCCCTGAATTTTGAAGGCGAGATCCCGCGACGGTCCTCGGCGCATGTCAGCATGCATGAGGAGGAACAGCTCGCGGAGGCCTGTCTCTGCGAACGTGCGGATGATCATGCGCATGCGGCTCATGCCAGCGTCCATGATGCGGCCGATGCCCTCAGATCCGACTTGCGTCTTGCTCAGTGTCTCGGCCCCGAGGCCCTGCGCGTAACGCGTCACGCCCGCCCGCTTCTCGAGATCCGCGTCGGCGCGGTCCATGAGGGGGAGCGTCTCGCCGAGCATGCTCGGTGACTTCTGCCAGACGATGGCCGCCATCGCATCCAGCGCGCGGATGGGCGCGCCTTGGTTCGGGTTCCCGAGGTCCTTGTACGTGTTCTCGCTCACCAGATCTTCGTTGATGACGGGGCGAGGGTTGTTGTTCTTGTAAGCGTTGTCCAGCGTCTGACGCCATAGGACGGTCTTGAGCTGCATGCCGGACTTGGCCAGCTCGGCCACTGAGCGGCCCACGTGACGATGGGGTACGATGTACGGCGTCCACGGTGCGAATGGAACGCGCTCCACCTCTTCGATGGCCTCCTTGCCATTGCGCCACTTAAGGATCTCTTTGCCGTCTGACGTAGTCCACATCTTGATGAGGCGCTCCGGCTCGTCGTCCTTGAGCTGCACGCGGACGTACGCCTCGCAAAGCTCGAGGTCCATGTCCTCGTCCTTGTCGTCGTCGTCGTTCTCCACGGTCTCGTGGCGGGATGCTGTCTCCTCGTCCTCGACGGCTTGCGACAGAAGCTCGATGCTTTCTGCGTGGAAGCCCATCGCCACCAGATCGCCTTTGGTCTTCTTGCCACGGTGGCCGCACACGGGGCACCCGTTCAGCGTAATGCTCGTCCACCGGTCGGAGATGAAGAACTCGTTCTGTGGGATGGCCGTGATCTCGTACTCCTTGGCCGTCTTCGTGCATCGCACGCGGACGTCGATCAGCTCAGGCTCGCCCGTCTCTGGGTCAATGATCGGGATTGGCTCTTCGAAGGCTCCATCGATGAGGGCCTCCGCGTTTTCGATGCCTGTCAGCAGCTCAACCTCGTAATCACCACCGCCTCCCGCGACTTGCTCGTACACGGTCATCAGCTCTTGAAGGGTCAGGCCCTCGTACTCTTCGATGGCGACGCGCTCCTTGCTCACCCAGCCCGCGCGGACGTACGCGTTCTGCTCGATCAGGCCTTCCTTAAACCACGTGGAAAGGGCCACGAAACTGTTGTGTTGCTCTCGGAAAATATGGTGGACGACGGCCGTCTCTTCTCGAGCCTTGGCCTCATCGTCTGGGCCGACTGGCGAGAAGTCGATCAGATAGTCATCGCTCGTGAAGATCTCCATCGCCTCGGCGAATACCGCCTCGACCGTGTCGCTCACGTCCGTGGACATGTACGCGGACCGGCCCTCGACCTCGTCCCCGTAAGGCTCGCCCATGTACCTGTCGAAAAGCTCCTCTCGCGAGAGGTTGCTCGTCGTCTCTAATGCCGGTGCAAGGACTTGAAG
>CAXBOF010000130.1:0-5948 GCA_963977205.1 uncultured Phycisphaera sp.
GGCAATTACATCATTGTGGCGGCGCCCGGTGTTGAAGCCGTAGGACCGTTTGTCGATGGCGGTTACCAGATCGGTGAGGGCACGAGTTTCTCAACCGCGTGGGTCTCCGGCGCAGCTGCTCTGATCCATGCCGTGGGATGGGACCACTCAACTGGAAATGTCTCCAAGATCATAGAACGATCGGCTCGGGACTATGTTGATCTGCCTGGTTGGCTTGAGGATCAAGCAGGCGGGGGGGTGCTCGATGTGGAGGCGGCTCTGTTTATGCACCTCGAAGAGCCCGGCTGTCCTGCAGATCTAAACGACGATGATCTGTTGTCTCCCGCTGATTTCTCGGCTTGGGTCGATGTGTACAACGCTGGCGATTATGCCGCCGACCAGAACAGAGATCGTCAGCTCACGCCCGCCGATTTCTCAGCATGGGTCATGAATTATAACCAGGGCTGCCCGAACTAAACACTCGGGTAGTATTACTTCGCGCTAGCGTACAAAGAGCAACCCGCACCGCGGGGCGGATACGGGAAGCCCTGGGGTCTGGCTGAGGTATGAGACCGCCGTCAGCAACCCGCGTTGTAATTGGCAACCCAGGTCGAAAAGTCTGCTGGTGAGCAAACGCCGTCTTCGTTCTGATCACATGAAGGCGATGCGGCGTTGAATGCTGCGACCCATGCGGAGAAATCCGCGGGCGTGAGCATACCGTCGCCATTGGTATCGGCCAGGCAGTCTTCGCCAATCGGAACAAGCATGACGATCGCATTAACGTTGGTTGTGCTGTTGAATGCAGTCGTAATGAACCGGCGATGGTTGTCTATGAAACCGAGGTTCACCTGCCATTGTGAGTCCTCCGGGCGGAGCAGGCTGTTAATATCCTGCACCAGCAAATTCTCTTCGGCGAATAGAATCCCGCCCGTTGCTGCTACATCTCCCTGGTTGTTGCAGTCGTAGAATCCAACGAACCTAGTGGGGATGTCACTCGAATCAATTGGACGCCATCCATTTGCTTCGTCATGGACATACGACAGATATATATCGTTCCCCGAGGTCGCTCGACGGGCCGCAGCGACAACCATGTTCGAGTCGTTGATTGTGTATCCGATCACAGATGAAAATCCGACCGTGGAGACTGGGTCGGGGACACCAAGTTCTGTGATGATATTAGTATTGAGGTCGAATCGTCGGCCGTCGCCCACGATCACGTTGTTATTATTGATATCTCGGACTGTGGCCTGAAAGCCTAGGGCTTGTACGTTGATCGGCGGGGCGTCCGTGAAGAACTGCGTGGTTGGTCCGCCCTGAAAGCCTTGGTACCTCGACCACCCGATCATCGTGCCGGTTTCGTTAATCCCGACGATCTGGCCGCCATTGATTGTGAGTTGACCGAGCGGGCTTGGCAGCGAATTGAACTGCTGCGGAACCCCGGGTATGTAGCTGCCATTGCCATCAGGCGTCCAATACGCTGGGGCGCCGCCGTCGTGCGGAAATGTCCCGTCATAGCTTGTACCAACGACTACACCGGATGAGTTCACATCCATCGCGGCCGACGATTGATGCCCAGGAGCCAACGGGAGCAATGTGAACCCATTGTCAAGATTCGCAACAAAGCCACGAATCGTCCCGAGTCCATCGCTCTGCCAACCAACGGCATGGCCTACTTCACTGGCTCCAGTGAGAAATGTCGATGTGTCGAATGTTGCGATAATTTCCACACTGTACGTCGGAACCTGCTCGCACGTGATGCCAGCAATGCCCGCAAGAGAAACGATTTGCAATACCGACTTGTTCATCTGCTAATCCTTTCGGCTGGTATGACCGATAGCAGGAGTTGCCTGCAGCCAATTAGATACATGCTTGTAGAATTTAGTGCCTCTCTCGATCATGGACAACCCGCGTTGAAGTTGGCTACCCACGCCGAGAAATCTGCGGGTGAACAGTTGCTGTCACCGTTCTGATCGCACTCGGGTACCATCGCGTTGAACGCCGAGATCCAAGCCGAGAAATCGGCAGGTGAGAGCACTCCGTCGCCGTTGACGTCAGCGATGCAGTCGCCTCCCGGCAGCGACTGGTCACCGGCGTACACACCCGCGTGATCGATCCAGAGCGACACGGGGGTCTCAATCCGACCGCCCGGCATCGATGTCGAGGTTTCGATGCTCAAGAGCATCGCCCCAACCGGGCCGGTGGCAAAGTCGGGCAGGTCATTGCCAACACCCGGATTGAAATCCTCGAATAAGCTCAGGTCGATGTTATAGATCGCGGTACCGGGCGAAAGCTCGATCGGCGGGCTGATCCACTCGTCGTCATCGTCGCCCGAATCGATGGAGCCGTCGCTGTTATCGTCATCTCGGAGCGTCACCGTCAGCACCAGACCGCCCACGGTTGGCTCGGGTGTACGGACAGTGATGCTGAAAGTGTCCCCGGCTGGGTCGGTCGCGAACCCGGACGTACCAGTGTTCAGAACGCCCAGCCCAACACTCGAGAACGAGAAAATCCCCGAGTTATTAAAGGCAATATCGAGCTGACACGAGCCGCCCGCGTAGATCAACTCGTTTGATTGAGAGACCTGAAATGATCCGACGCCGCCGAGTGCGAAGAGTCGATCGAGAGAACTGCTCGGCGAGTCGAACTCTGAAGGCAGTACCGGCTGGGCCTGGACTGTCGCAGCCCCGGCTGACACAACAGACGCATATATCGCGGCTCGCTGAACGAGTTTCATGTGCATTCTCCTAACTGAGTGCGGGAAACCGCTCGCGCTGGTTGACCCAGACGCGGCGGTATGTGATGCGCACGATGGCGCAGGTGTGGGTCAATCGTCGACGAACGCGCCCTTGAGCGGGCCTACCGAAACGGTGTCACCAGCCTGCAAACGTGGGAAATCGGTGTCGATCGGATCGCCATCATCAGGGTCATCGATAAAGGCAGCCGTGCGGAGCTGGAGCTCTCCGACTCCAAGCCCGTTGACAAAGATGGTCCCCACGGTCATGCCATTCACTGTGACAACCAGCTCGGTCCCGGGATCGAAATCCTCAACCTCAACGTCGAATCGCTGCTCGAGCGAGTTGCGACGGGCACGATCGCGGTAGCGTGCTTTGGCCTGAGCCTGATCGTAGCCAGCTGACATGCGGGCCTCGACGCGGATCGGATCAACACCACCGGCCAGGGCAGGTGCTGTCACAGCGACAACCGCTGCAGCAGAAATGAGAGTAGCGACTTTCCGATACATGTTTTTCTCCCGGCACGTTCTGTGCCGCCCCGCCTTCGTCCCGGATGACACTCCCGTTCCGATCGCCGGGACGCGACGGGCAGGTTCCGCGCCGGGCCGTCGTTCCCCAACGACACAGTGACCAGGCGTCTGCAGGACGCCTTTCAACCGATGCAAGATACAACGAATGCAAAAAATCCTTCGCTTCTAGAACCGTTGATTGGATTCAACTTACCAGCCACACTCAATTGAGGGCGTTGTGTCGCGATTCTGCGGGGTGGAAGGAGTGCGACATGAATCAATGAGTCATCCGATTGTGGGTGTGCCTGATCGACTCAGTTGATCTTGCCGGCTTGCAGCCGCAAACGAAGGGCGTTTCCGATGACGGATACCGAACTAAAGCTCATGGCCGCGGCTGCGATCATCGGGCTGAGCAGCACGCCAAAGAACGGATAGAGCACGCCCGCAGCGATCGGGACGCCGAGGGTGTTGTAGGCAAATGCGAAGAAGAGGTTCTGGCGGATATTGCGCATCGTGGCCTTGCTGAGTTGACGTGCCCGGATGAGGCCGTTGAGGTCACCACCCACAAGCGTGATGGCCGCGCTCTCAATGGCGACACCTGCGCCGGTACCCATCGCGACTCCAATGTCGGCCTGGGCGAGTGCGGGAGCGTCATTGACACCGTCTCCGGCCATGGCGACCTTGTGACTATCGCTTTGCATTTTCTCGATGATTTGTGCTTTCTGATCAGGGAGCACCTCTGCCTCGACTCGATCGATGCCGAGCTGATCTGCGATCGCCTGAGCTGTGGTTCTGTTGTCGCCGGTGAGCATGACGACAGTCAGCCCCTTCTCGTGGAGCTTTTCGATGGCCTCTTTGGTAGTCGCCTTGATCGGATCCGCTACGGCCAGAAGAGCCACCAAACTCCCATCTATGGAGGCGAACATGGATGTCCCGCCTTTCCGGCGGTGCTCATCGGCGCGGCCGGACATAGTAGTCACATCGATACCCTCTTCCTGCATGAGCACAGGCGAGCCGATGGCAACCCGGACACCATCAACCGTGGCGACGATGCCCTTGCCGGTGATGCTGTTGAATTCGGTCGCCTCGAATCGCGTCTCCGTTCGGCCTTCGAGTCCGGTGACGATGGCGTCTGCGAGCGGGTGCTCGGAGCCTCGCTCGGCGGCCGCGAGCAGCCCGAGCACACGGTTCTCATCGAATCCCTGCTGAACTTCCGCCGCGACGAGCTTGGGTCTGCCCTCCGTCAGCGTCCCCGTCTTGTCGACCACGATCGTGTCGATCTTCTCGAAGGCTTCGAGTGCTGCTGCGTGTTTGATGAGCACGCCCTGCTTTGCACCCTGCCCCGCAGCGACCATGATCGACATGGGCGTGGCGAGCCCGAGGGCGCAGGGGCAAGCGATGATGAGGACGGAAACTGCGGCAATAAGCGCATAACTCAGTGCGGGGGCGGGGCCGATGAGCAGCCAGACTACGAAGGCGATCATGGCCACCGCGACCACGATCGGAACGAACCATGAGGCCACCGCGTCAGCGAGTCGCTGGATCGGTGCCCGAGACCGTTGAGCATCGGCGACCATTTGTACGATTTGTGCCAGAGTCGTATCAGATCCTGTGCGGCTAACAGTCATGATGAACGAACCCGTCTTATTGAGCGTGCCGCCGGTGACTTCATCACCGTTGCTCTTTTCGACCGGTATCGGTTCGCCCGTCAGCATCGATTCATCGATCGTGCTTCGTCCTTCGATGACTTCGCCATCGATCGGGATTTTGTCGCCCGGGCGTACCCTGACCTTATTTCCGGTTTGGAGCTGATCGACCGCGACTTCTTCGTCCGTTCCGTCATCAGCGATACGTCTCGCCGTTGGCGGGGCAAGCTCGAGTAGTTCACGGATCGCTCCGCCGGTTTGACGTCGGGCTCGCAGTTCCATGACCTGGCCAAGCAGGACCAGTGTCACGATGACGGCCGCAGCTTCGAAGTAAACTCCCACCCGGCCGGCATCATCTCGGAGTGAGTCCGGAAAGAGAGCCGGCGCGATCGTGGCGACCACACTATAGATGTACGCGATCGAGACACCGATGGATATCAGTGTCCACATGTTCGGGCTCAGAGTTCGAACGGACCGAACACCCCGCACGAAGAACGGCCAGGCGCACCAGAGCACGACCGGCGTTGAGACGATGAGCTCGGCCCACTGTCCCGCTTCCGGTCCGATCCATCGGTGAAATGGATGCCCAAAGAGCATGCTTCCCATGACATAGATCAGCAACGGCGCGGTGAAGACCGTGGCGATCCAGAACCTCCTCGTCATATCGTGGAGTTCTGAGTCGTCCTGCTCGACTGTTGCATCGACAGGTTCGAGCGCCATGCCGCACTTCGGGCAATCGCCTGGCCCAACCTGACGGATCTCGGGATGCATCGGACAGGTGTAGATTGCGTCCTTTGGTCCGGTCTTGGCAGATGCGCTGTTGTGATGGTGCTCGGTTTCACAACAAGAATGACCCGGCTTCTGCGCTTCTACTTGATTTATATACTTCTTCGGGTGGGCTTCAAACTTCGTAATACAGCTCTTGCTGCAGAAGAAGTATTCGCGCCCCTCGTGCTCCACCCGACCGGCTGCATCGGACTCTGACACATTCATGCCGCATACAGGATCTTTCGGCATTGAGTTCTCCTTGCGTGAGAATCGGCGCGTGAGAATCGGCATTCTTATGCAAGACAAGACCATTT
>CAXBOF010000131.1:0-5946 GCA_963977205.1 uncultured Phycisphaera sp.
TGCGGACGTATTCGAGGATGTTGTTCTCGAGAGCCAAGATTGGGCGAATTTCACACCCGGTCGAGCGGCGGAGCCTGTCGATCGTCGGAAGACTTTGCGGCTCTGCCATCGCAACGGTGAGCATCTTGCCGATCTTGAACATCGGGATAACGAGCGATTTTTCGCACTCGTCTTCGCCGATCTCGGAGATGAGCGTGGGGTCGATCAGGCCGTGACGGAGGTGGCAGCCGCGGACACCGAGGCATTTGGCGAGCGAGTGGACGAGCGTCTGTCCCGACACGATGCCCTGATCCACGAGCAGTGCGCCGAGCTTCTCGCCGGTGCGTGCCTGTTCGATGAGCGCACGCTGCAACTGCTCCTCGCTGATCGCGCCGTCTTCGACGAGCGTCTCGCCGACCCGCTTTGTCCGCCTTCTCAGACTCACGCAAAGCTCCGTACCGCGGTCGTCACGTCATCGAATTGCTCGCAGAGCGCCCCCACCTCTGTCAGTGCAAGAACTTCCCGCATGGTCTCGTTGGCGCCGGCGAGCTTGAACACACGACCAGCGCTGACGAGCTGGGTGCCGATATCGTGGATCATCTCGAGGCCCTTGCTGTCGGTGTACGGGACCTTTGAGATGTCCAGAACAACTCGGCCAAGGTTCCCCGACATCGCCTCGTTGACGGCGCTACGCACCTCGTCCGCATCGCTGGCAAGGAGCGGCCCACGGGGTGACAGCACGGTGACCGCGGCTTGTTGCTGTGTCTCGATGTTCATGGTCCGCTCCGTTATGCCGCCAGCTTGGGCTTGGGCATGCTGAAGGTGAACGTGCTGCCGTGGTTGAGTTCGGAATCGAGCGTGAGCTCGCCACCGTGCATCTGTGCGACTTGCTTTGAGAACGCGAGCCCGAGCCCGGTGCCCTCGATGGCGCTGACTCGGTCGTCTTCTGAGCGGAAGAACTTGTCGCAGACCCGTTCTTGTTCTTCCGGTCCGATCCCGATGCCTGTATCAATGAACGTGAAGCGGAGCACGCCTTCCTCGTCGTCGACGCGCACTGTGACTTTGCCGCCTTCGGGTGTGTACTTGATGGCGTTGCCGAGCAGGTTGTGCAGTGCGCCGGCAATCTTGTCGCGATCGCCCTGGAGCACCGGCATTTTGGGCGGCAGCTCGAACTCGAGTGTCAGCCCCTTACTCTCTGCCAATGCGCCGTAATCGGCCTCGAGCTGCTCCATCAGCTGCTCGACGCGGACGTCGCCCTTGTCCATCACTCGGGCACCCGCTTCGAGTTCAGAGATATCCAGGAGCTCCGAGACGAGTCGTTCGAGTCTGAGTGACTCGTGCGAGATCACATTGAGCGCTTCGCCTCTTGCGTTTGAGTCTTCTTCGCCCGCTTCGATTGCTTCTTCGACGTACAGGCGGATGTTTGTCAGCGGTGTGCGGAGCTCGTGCGTCGCCTGGGCGAGGAACTCGTGACGTGATTTCTCGGCCATCCTCTGCCGGGTCACGTCCTCGACGGTCACCACAACAAATACGCCCTCACGCTCGCGCGTGGGTGTGACAGTCAGGCGGAGGATCTCCTCGCCGCGGTCATCCTCTTCCGAGCGAACAAGGTCGATGCCGTTGCGTCTTTGAACACGTCCCTGCATGACGTCTTCAAAGACCGGCAGGGCCTGCTCGCCGAGCATGGAGGCGATCTGAACGCCGTGGAGCGCATCGGCATCGCGTTGAAAGAACGCGCCGGCTGCGGTGTTGGCGACAACAATGCGGCCCGAGCGATCGACGCCGCAGACGGCCTGCATCAGCGAATCCATGACGGATTTTGCGTACGGCCCAGATTCTCCTGCGTTGCCCAGCGGCATGGCGGACTCGGCGACAACTTCGGTCAGATACGTTTTTACGAGCGTGTTCCATGCCCGAGATGGTCCGGTATCCTGCTCGGCGACGACCAGCTCCATCGGGGCTGCCTCGCCAGTTGCGGCCACTTCGACGGCTTCTGAGACGGACGCGATTTGACTAAGTGTGCGGCGCTGCGAGCGGTACAGAAGATATCCGAGCACCATCGGCACAAATAGAATTGGGTAGACTGCGTTCTCGATCTGATCCAGAGAGTTGTAGCGCCAGTAGCTGTAACCAAAGTAGAGAAGCGTGGGCAGAGCCGAGACACTCGCCAGCGCAAGAAGCCCCGCTGGGGCACCCGGCGCCTGGCGCTCGAGCACCTTCTTCCGTGGTCCTGAACTGAGTTTCTTCACCGTCGGCATGCGCATAATCCACCCTGGCCTGAAGTGTTTCGGCCTTGGTGGATATCGGTCTGGCAGCAAGGAACTTCAGCCGACCGGTGCGAATTCACACACCCCGGACCGGGTTTCATGGAATCTACCCATCTCGATCTGGATATGCGGACCATCAGATCGAGTTATAGAGTCCCTTGTGTACGGCGCCGTTCTGATCTTTCAGGCTGCTCGGGCGGAGCGAGCAGGATCTGGATGTTGACGACCTCGAAGTCGTCGTGGTCGGATCCCGAACTGATCTGGCTCTCGATTTCGAGAACGTTCACGCCCTCACGCAACCAAGATGCATCGAACATCAGCCCGATCTCGCCGAAACTGCCGTCAGATGGCGAACGGCTCAGTCGTCTAGGCAGGTCGTTGCCGTTGATTCTGACGATGTTATTTGCTTGCACACCTTTGGCCAGCAGGGTCACAGCCGCTCGTTCACCCAGTGCGCGATGCTGGTTCTGAGTCAGTTGGAACTGGGCACTGAGGACGGTGCCCTCGCTCTCCTTCTGGAACTGGCTGTTGATGCGTCCGCCGAAGTCGTTATCACCGAGATGGTGCACCTCGGGATCTTCTTCGAGCGCAATAACCGTATCGCGGACCGGTTCCAGACGTATTTCGCGCACGATACCCCGCTCGAGATCCTCGATGGGCAGGTTCATGGCCGATGGGTTGTAACCGTTTTTGGACGCTGTGACGGCGACAAACTCCGCTTCGAACTTCGGCTCGAATGCGAATGTGCCGTCGTCGGCTGTGCGTTCCTGGATCAGGTCGCCCTGATCGGAATCGATGCGAACCAACGCCTCGGTTATCGGCTGACCTGTTTCGGCATCGAGCACGACGCCGGAGAAATACCTGGGCAGCGCAACCTGCTCGGGAAGGGTCACGCCCTCGGGCAGTGCGATGTCCAACTCGAAGAGTCCGGGATCATCAAGAGTGAGTTGCGTGGCGTCTGTGCCGACGACGCGGTCTGGCCGATCGATCATCGTCTCGGCGAACGATTCCTCGGGGATATCGATGCTGCCGATACGTTCGAGATCGATGACTGATTCAGTTGTAGACATTGCGGGCAAAACCACCTCTGGCGTTCCACCGGCATCTGCAAAGCTCTCTATCGCATCGGCTGACCCAACTTGTGCGGGCTGCACTCCGCTACTTTCAGCCCGTTCAACCAAGTCTGGCATTGCGACTTCTGGCTGGGAATCGCTCAACGAAGGCTCATGCTCGCGGGCAATATCAATAACTGCACTGGGTGCATTTCGTGACGTTGCAGCGACTTCGACGGTTTCGGCGTCGAGTGCATCTTCAATGCCCATTGGCTGGATCGCATCAAAGGATGGAGCGCCTGCGCTCGAGCTTGGAAGTTCAGCAATTGGCAATGGAGTCGCCTCGATATTGAGCGCTGCGGGGCTTGCTCCACCGAGTGCCGACTCTTCGACACGTTTACGCGCCTCGTGTTGCGGCAAGGCGAGTTCGATCGAATCGGAACCGATCGCTTCTGCAACGGGGTCCATTGCATTCTGTGAGGATACCTGTGTCGTTGTGACCCGCGGAGCGGAGCTTGTGAGCTCAATGCGCTGCTGAGCAAGCGTGTCCTGCACCGCGACCGGCGTGGGCGCTTCGATACTGGCCGGCACGATTTCAAACGGATTCATCGAGTGTTTGAGTGTTTCCGAGTACGAGAGATCGACCGGCCGAGTCGCTTCTGTGGGCATGACCTGCGCAAGAACCTGGGATTCGATTCCCCCGCCGACAGCGCTCGAGACGAGTGTGACTTTCGAGCCGCCGGGCGAACCGAGCAAGCCATCGATGTTCGTGCTGACCTGCCAGAGCGTGAGCAGCATGAGAATCAGCATGTGCACAAGGCCCGATACAAGAAGGCATTTGGCCATGAGCCCGAGTTTGTGCCAGCGGGCTTTCCAGCGTTCATCGATTGCCAGTTTGCGCAGCAGCGCCAGGAGCATGAGCAGGAGCGCCAAGAGCAGTATCCACGGCAGCACTAATCTAAGCAGCTCGCCCCAGGTCATACGAGCGGCCAGTGTTTCGACTTCGCGGTAGACCTCGCGGGATTCGGTGCGGTAGAGGTCGTACGCGCGGCCGAGACCGGTGTCGCGATCGGAGCTGAATACAAGACCAAAGCCGCCCATGCCGAGCGTCGGGGCGAGCTCATTGGCATCGGTGTTGACACCATCTCCGAGGTGCTCAATGGCGAAGTATTCATCCCCCACTATGCGTGAGCGGTACAGATCGAAGCCGCCCTCGCCGCCGGGACGATCGGACGCGAAGTAGATGAAATCGCCCGACGGGCTGACCGCCGGCGCGCCTTCACTAAATGCGCTGGACAATTCTGGCACAAACGAAGACTCGCCGATACCACGATCGCCGACCGGCGCAGCGTAGATGTCGTACCGCCTGTTCTGGAATGACTCTCGGATGGTCGCGGGCCACGATGCGGGCGGGGTGTCGGCAAGTGGCTCGCCCTGACGTGGGCGATTCGACGCAAAGTAGAGTTGTTTGCCGTCCGGTGTTGTTGACGGGCCGTAATCGTTGTAGGGGCTGTTGACATTCGGACCGAGATGCTCGGGCTCACCCCAGCCCAACTCGGTTCGTGGAGTGAACCAGATGTCGTAACCGCCGAGTGAGCCAACGCGGTCCGAGTAGAAATACAGCCCACTGCCGTCATGCGTGTATGCCGGTCCGAGTTCGTCGGCTTCGGTGTTCAGATCGTCTATCGCTTCGGGTTCAGTCCAGCCCCGCGGCGTGCGCACAGATTGGTACAGTTCCGCCCCGCCGCCCGGCTTGCCGCGCACAAAGATCATCGTCAACCCATCGGGGCTGAGCGCTGGCTCGTACTCGTCGGAATCCTGCGTGTTCAGCGGAGCACCGAGTTGCTTGGGCGGCTGCCAGAGCACGTCACGCAGCCGGGCGATGTCCTGCGACGCACGGATCGTGGCCGCGTCTGTATAGAACGGCTCGGACTGAGGTGTCGTCAGCCAGATCACCGATCCGACGAGCACCAGCCCAGCGAGGATCGCGGCCGATATTGAGATCGATCGTGCGTGCTTCATCGCAGAGGCACCGTGTCCAAGTACGGCTCCTGGATCCCCGACGCCTTGCAGATATCGAGCACGCCAACAACGCGGTCATACGTTGATGATTTGTCGGCACGAACAGTCACTTTCTGCTCTGGATTGGCTTCGATGGCATCTCCGACGATCGTACGGAGATCGTCGAGGCTGACCGTGCGGCCACCGACAACGACCGCGCCATCTGCCTGGATGTTCACGACCAGCTCACGTAGTGAGACTGAGATCGGCCCGCCGCTCTCGGCTTCGGGCAGAGCGATCTGGATCTCGCGTTCCGACTGCTGAAACGTCGTGGCCACGAGGAAGAAAATCAGGAGCAGAAAGACGATGTCGATGATGGGCGTCAGTTCGATCGCCGGCGAAGCATCGGCAGCTTTGGCTTTGAGTAGCATGGTTTAATCCTTCTCTTAGCCGATCGCCCCGCCACGCACCGGGTACGTGTCTCGCGCTGATTCACTGTGAGCGTCTTCTACATCCTCATATTCACTCTGTCCTGTTGCGCCCGATATCGCTTCGACGACGCTGATACAGACCGCGTCCATGAGTCGCGTCAGATTTTCGATCTTGGCTGCGAACCAGTGGTGCAGCACGAGCGCGGGGATCGCCAC
>CAXBOF010000132.1:0-5936 GCA_963977205.1 uncultured Phycisphaera sp.
GGGTGTTGCCCGTCTCGCCTGTTTCGGGGTTGACGGTCTTGCCGCCAGCGGGGGCGCCGACGTCGGAATACTCGTCGGAGAGAGCGACCTGGCGGATCACGAAGATCTCTGCGGTGCTCTCATCGATCAGGCCGCCGGCTGCTGCCAGCGCGTCGAGGAGGCGGTAGGAGGGCTCGGGGATGAAGTAAGGCCCCGGTGCTCGGACCGAGCCGATCACGCTGTACTGCTGCTGGCTCCGTCCGACGATGTTGATGCCGACTTCCGGTCGGCGGATGAGGTCCTGAGCAATCAGGCCATCCGAGACGATCTGTTTGATCTCGTCACTGGAAGCCCCCAGCACATAGAATTTGCCGATTTTGAACAGGTCGATGACGCCGTTGTTCTCGACACGCACTTCAAAGGGTGTATTGACGCCCTGTGCGGGGTAGTTGAAGATCGTGACGACGAGCGTGTCGCCCGGCACGAGGCGGTAATCGGTGATCAGCGGCCGGAGGTCCTCGTTTCGGACCTTGGTGATCTGCACGAACTCGGAGTCGTCCGGCTCGATCGCAGCGATGCGGCGAAGGATCGGCATCGTGGTGGGGGTGTGCTCCCAGTACCCCGTCGTGGAGGGGTCCATGTAGGAGTCCACCTCGCAGCCAACGGAAGCGAGTCCGCTGAGCGTGAGACAAACGGTGAGGGTTGCGGCCGGGAGGAAGCGCTTGGAGGCGCCTTTGGTGGTCACGTCGTTGGTCATATCTGTGGCATCCGGGCTCGAAATCTCTCTGTCACCCGCCATCCGTTGGCGAGATGCACACTCTATCGGACCATTCGGCCCTTGGCTGCGAGTCTAGCGGGCAAGCGAGCGCTGCGCCCACGGTCGGGAGTCATCGTTTTTATCGACCACAGCCCGGGGCAACGTGCGTCAAAGGGGCAAATCTCCGGCGGAATCGTTCCTACGCGCCGGAGCTGCGCCCTGTCGATTGTCTTGCTGGGCTCTCTCGGCCTACCCGAATTGGCCGACTAGAGTTGTCAGATGACCGATCAACCCGCCGGTGAACCCGTTCTGGCCCCCGCCTCGACCGAGGCCCCAAGGCGGGCCTCGTCTCTCGAGCGCACGCTCGCAAGGCACCCGAGGCCCCTGGGTGGCGACCCCATGAAGAGGGCGGCTAAGCCCGTGGTCAGCCTGACGGGCATGGTGCTCAACAACGCCCCCGAGCAGCCGCACCAGCTCTCGACCAAGCGCAAGCCCAAGTGGCTCAAGGCCAAGCTGCCCGGCGGGGCCGGATACGACCGGCTCAAGGACATCCTCCACGAGCACAAACTCTTCACGGTCTGCGAAGAGGGCAGCTGCCCCAACATGGGCGAATGCTGGGCGCGGGGCGTGGCCACGATCATGATCCTGGGCGACACCTGCACGCGGTCCTGCGGCTTCTGCAACGTCAAATCCGGCAAGCCGCCCGTGCTCGACAAAGACGAACCAAGACGCGTGGCCGAGAGCCTGGCGCTGATGGGCCTCAAGCATGTTGTTGTGACGAGCGTCAACCGCGACGAGCTTCCCGATGGTGGCGCGGGGATCTGGGCCGAGACGATCATCCGCTCGAAGGAATCTTGCCCGACGATGTCGATCGAGGTCTTGATACCCGACTTCATGGGCGATGCGGGCGCACTGCAGATGGTGATCGATGCCAAACCGCACATCATTAATCACAACATCGAAACAGTGAAGCGGATGTACCCGGCTGTGCGCCCGAGCGCGAAGTACGGGCGCTCGATCGAGCTGCTTAGGCGCGTCAAGGAACAGGGCGGCGTCGCCAAGACGGGCATCATGGTCGGCATCGGTGAGAAGGACTCGGAGGTTCTGGACCTCATGGACGAGCTCGTCGAACTGACAAGCAAGCACGACGGCCCGAACCCGGGCGACCCGTGCGATGTGCTCACCATCGGGCAGTACCTCCAGCCGACGCGGAATCACCTGCCGATCGATCGCTGGGTCACGCCCGAGACGTTCGAGATGTACCACGATGAGGGCCTCAAGCGAGGGCTGAAAGTGGTCGAGTCCGGCCCGATGGTGCGTTCGAGCTACCACGCGGATCACCAGGCGGATATTCTGAGCACGATCGAGGCGGAGCGGAAAGCGCGCCAGGGGCAGTAAGCTCCTCCGATGGACGCACACGAAACCCACCGCATCAAGCCCGGCTCGAAGGTCAAACTCAACGACATCGACCCGTCCAGGACGCCCGGTTTGCAGGGGCCTGAGGATCAGGAGCGGGCGGCGGCTGATGCGATGCGCGAGCAGAACATCGAGGTCATGCAGCAGCTTCAGTACAAGCTGGCGGCCGAGGCGAAGCAGTCGCTTCTGATCGTGCTGCAGGGCATGGACTGCTCGGGCAAGGACGGCACGACGCGACGGGTGCTCGGGCCGCTCAACCCGCAGGGCGTGCGCGTCTCGAGCTTCAAGAAGCCGACGGATGAGGAACTGGCGCACGATTACCTCTGGCGCGTGCACAAGGTCACGCCAGCAAGGGGCATGATCGGCGTCTTCAACCGCTCGCACTATGAGGATGTGCTGGTCGTGCGTGTGCTGAATCTTGTGCCGGAGAGCGAGTGGAGCCTGCGGTACGACCACATCAACGATTTCGAGAAACTCCTCAGCGAGTCGGGCACGCGGATTCTCAAGTTTATGCTGCACATCTCAAAGGACGAGCAGAAAGAGCGGCTGCAAGCACGTCTCGATGACCCTGAGAAGGGCTGGAAGTTCGCGCTGGGCGATCTCGACACGCGCAAGCGCTGGGACGAGTACATGCGGGCGTACGAGGCGATGCTGGAGCGCTGCTCGACCGAGCACGGGCCGTGGTTCGTGATCCCGGCTGACAAGAAGTGGTACCGCAACTGGGCGATCTCAAGCATCGTGCGCCGAGAGCTGGAACTCATGGACCCGAAGACGCCGCCGATGGCGGAGGAATTGAAGGGTCTCAAGATCGAGTAAGGTGATTCTTAAAACGAGCCCGAAGCGCGAGCGAGGGTCTTCATTTCTTGCCCAATGCAACCCTCGCTTGCGCTTCGGGCTCGTCAAAAAATCACAAGCCCGCCATCTGTCGCAGGATCTTGTCCAGCTTCGCCGGCACGGGCATGACGCTGAGTCTTGATTCGCGGACGAGGGAGAAGTCCTCGAACCGCTCGTCGGCTTTGACATCCGCAAGCGTGCACGGCTTGGTGGCTTTTTTCACCGGCGCGACATCGAACAGCACGAACTTGGGCTCGCCCGAGGCCAGCGTCTGCGGCTTGTTTGGATCCGGGTACGCGCTTTTGACGACTTTGCCGAGGCCCGCGATGCGTCTCTCTTTGCCCGTGTGGTAGTAGAGCACCTCGTCGCCTTTGGCGATCGAGCGCATGTGCTTCTGGGCTGCCGGGTTGGTGACGTCCGTCCAGTCGGTGCGTTTCTCGCGCACGAGGTCGTCGTAGCTGTAGACGTCGGGTTCGGATTTGATGAGCCAGGTTGCCATACCCGCATGGTACGGCTCAAAAAAAGAGCACGCCCCGTTGCCGGGGCGCGCTGTGAAGCTTGAACTGGGTGATCGTGGATCAGCCGTTGCCGTTGCCGGTGTTCTCTGCGTCGGTCAGTTCGACCGGCTCGCCGGTGACGGGGCAGACCTTGCCTTCGCAGTCGGCCTTTTCTTCGCCGTCACAATCGGTCTTGCCTTCGCACTCGGTGGCCTTGTCGCAGTCGGCCTTGTCGGTGCAGACTTCGCCTTCGAGAGCGACGGTCTGGGCTTCGCCTTCGACGGCGCAGCAATCGCCCTCTGCTTTGGCGACCTTCTCGGCGCCTTCGAGAGCGCAGCAGTCTTCGGTGGCTTCGAGGGCCACGGTCTCGACGGCGGCCTCGCCCTCGACGGCGCAGCAGCTATCGACGGTCTCGTTGCTCACTGCGGTGACGCCGGCAGCGGCGGCCTCGGTCTCGCAGCTCGAACAGCCGCCCATCAGGTAATACCCACCGACGCCAACGCCAACAGCAGCAGCGACGGCAAGGACGACAGACGTCAGGCTCGAACCATGGTTTCTCATCGCAACATCCTCATCAAAGTCTTTGATCGTGCGGCGACATCGGCCGCCGGTCAGTACACATCCTAACACATCCAAAGCCTGTTGCCAAAGACCGGAAGCAGGCTTTCTACGCAGACTTACGTTCCCACGGAGCCGCGGGTGCGGGAGAAACCCTTGTTCGCCCAAGATTGTTCCCAGGGGCGATTGAGTTGCCCGGATTTTGGGTCGATAACCGAGCCGGTGCCATGACCGCTTGCCAGCCGACTGGGGGCAAAGAGCGAGGCATGGAGGAAGCAGGACTATGCCCGAATCCGACCAGAACCCGATCTTCGAGGACACCTCCGGCGTGGAAGATGTGGTCGATTTCTCCGACATCGGGGCGATCGCCGACATCGAGGCACGCTGCCGCTCGCTCATCAGAGCCGAGAAACAGCTGGCCGAGCGTGAGCGTGAGTTCGCGGAGATGAGCTCGACGATGGCTCAGGAGCTGCGTCAGGCGGCCGAGGCGATCCGGGATCAGGAGCGGGCTCTCAAGCAGGCCGGCGGCGTGCCGCCCTACCTCAAATCCCGCCATGAGCGGCTTGCCAGAATCCGTAGGGCCTTGCGCGATAAGTACAACCAGCTCGAGCGGACCGAGGCGGTGCTCGAAGAGCGCGCCCGCGAGGCGGATCAGGTGCTCGCCAATCGCCGAGAGATTGCGCGCCAGGGGGCAGCCCTGCAGAAGCGCGAGAAGCGCATCATGGCGCTGCTGGCCCGGAACAAGACGATCGCGACGCTTTTCTATTCAGTCGCGACGATCGGCATCGTGGCGGTGCTGAGCTGGGCGGTCGCGGATCAGGCGGCGCCGGCCCGGTATGCCGTGACGGCCGAGCTGCACGCGGACGGGCGTGGGCGGACGCTCTCAGAAGACGAGCTCCTGGAATGGCAGCGCTACCACGAGAGCGTGCTGACCGACCCGAGCCTGATGGAACTGGCCTCGGATCGTCTCGGCAAACGCGGCATCGAGGAACTGAAACAGCCGGGCGAACTGGCGTCGAGACTCCGGGGTGATCTCTCGTTCGAGTCGTCTGAGCCGGGCAGGCTCGTGCTCGAATTGCGGGGCGATGGGGCGGGCGTCACCAAGCGCACACTCGACACGTACGCGGTCTCGATCGTTTCGCTTGCCAACGGCACCAAGGACCAGCGCGCCGGCGGCGCGGGCACGAAGCTCACTGTCGATGCGACGGTCGAGCCAGATCCGCTCGTTGATGAGCGCCCGATCTACGCGGCCGGCATCGGCGGCGGGGGGCTGCTTGTGGTCGGCTTGGGCGGGATGGTGCTCTACCGCAGGCTGCGCGCCCAGCACGCCGCCTACGAGCAGGGTCTCATCGGCGGCGACTGATCCGATCTCGCTCGGTTCAATCGAATATTGAGTGCAAACTCGGTTTGGACTGAACCAGCGGAAACAGGTTCAGGCCGCGACGATCATGATGATCTCGAGTGCGCCCGAGGCGGTACGAGCCGCGATGGCAACGTTGCCGCGGAGCTCGCCTGTGAAGGCGAACTCGTGGCCGTCGGTCTCGCCGTTGGAGCTGAATGTCGTAATCGTTGAGACGTATTTATGGTCATCGTCGAGAACAACGAGCTCGTACTGACCTGCGCCCAGAACGGGCAGGCGGTTGCAGACGAAGTAGCTGCGGCTCGTATCGGTGTCGGAGTAGATCGCTGCGGTGGTTCCGCTGGACGCATCGACGGGCTGGAAGAGCACACGCTCTGAGCTCGGGCTCATCATCGCGTCGCGGAGTCCCGGCATGTTGCCATAGCGCAGGAAGTGATCGGCCGAGGTGATCGATGAGATCCTGTCGCCCATGTCTTCGATCTGGTTGCGGAGTTCCATCGAGAGCACGCCGCCGAAGACCGTGGTGACAGCCAGC
>CAXBOF010000133.1:0-5927 GCA_963977205.1 uncultured Phycisphaera sp.
CGGGGTAGGCTTGGCGTATGCGGCTTGCAATCACACTCATACTGACTTGCCTCTTGGCCGTGTTACCCTCGTGCAGCGACGACACGAAAGAGCCCGGCACACACGAAACGCACGACAACCAACGCCGCATTGTCTCGCTCAGCCCGGCTGGTTCCAAGATCCTGATCGACCTCGGCCTCGAAGAGGCGATCGTCGGGCGGCACAACTACGACCAAGCGGTGAGCACCGAGGTGCCGCCCGTGGGCGAGCAGGGCGCGATCGATTACGAGAAGCTGCTGTCGATCGAGCCCACCCACGTGATCGTGCAGACCGATTCGCAGAGCATGCCGGCGAGGCTCAAACAGATCGCCAGCGAGACGGGCTTCGAGATCGTCAACCTCACACGCACACTGACGCTCGATGATGTGCAGCAGGCGACGCGCCAGCTCGAAGATCGATTCGCACCCGGTTCAGGACTCGCCGAGCAACTCGCGCACGCGATCGAGCCCCGTGTTGACGACCGGTCATCGTGGGGCACGGTGCTGATCGTGATGCACACGGCCCCCACCGTCGATGCGCTCGGGCCTGGCTCGGCCCATCAGGAGCTGATCGAGCGGCTCGGCTACACGCCCGCCGTCACCGAGGGCCTGCCCTACTTGCCAATGGATGCCGAGGATGTGCACGCGCTCGATCCGGGCGTGATCGTCCTCGTGCTGCCCCGGGCGAAAGACGGCGAGCCGGCGCCCGAGGACTGGCAGCCGACGCCAAAAGAACTCGGCTCATTGGCGGGGCTCGGTCTGCGAGCGGTGGAATCGGGCCGGGTGGTTCTGATCGATGATCCGCTGGCGCTGCTGCCCAGCACGGCTTTGATCGGGGTGAGCGCAGAGCTGGAGCGCAGGCTTGGGGCGCTCGGGCCGCTAGGATCGCAGCACGATGACCCAGACGACTCCCAACTCGAAAACGCAACAGAGGCTGGACCCGGTTGAGATGCTCGGCGAGCGGTTCGTCGCCGCCATCGCCGAGGCATTCGAGGGCAAGTTCGAGCCAGGCGCAATCGATCCGCTCATCACGCCCAGCAAGAACCCGCAGCACGGCGACTACCAGAGCAACGCGGCCATGCCACTGGCCAAGACCCTCGGTATGCCCCCGCGCGAGGTCGCCAAGGCGATCGTTGCCAAACTCGACCTGGGTGACCTGGCGCTGCCAATGGACGAGAGCTCGATCGCCGGGCCGGGCTTTATCAATGTCAGGCTCAAACCCGAAACACTCGCGGACCTCGTGAGCGAACTCGACCGCCCGGGGCTGGGCGTCAAGGCTGAGGAGCAGCAGACGATCGTCGTGGATGTCTGTGGCGTGAATCTCGCCAAGCAGATGCACGTGGGTCACCTGCGCTCGACCGTGATCGGCGACGCGATGTGCCGAACGCTCGAGAAACTCGGGCACACCGTCATCCGCCAGAACCACGTGGGCGACTGGGGCCTGCCCATCGCGATGGTCGTTGCCAAGCTCCAGACCGAAGCCAAAGCAGGACGCATCGACCTGGACCAAGTCACGCTCGACGATCTCGATCGGCTTTACAAGGTCGCCAAGCAGGAAAGCAGTGCCGACACCAAGGGCCTCAAGGCGGCCCAGCGTTTCCAGCTCGGCCCCAAGGTGCAGGCGGAACTCGAAGCGCAGGTTGCTGGCGCGACCGAAGCGCTCGAGCACGCCAAGCAGACGCTCGTGAAGCTTCAATCGGGCGACAAGGAAACCGTCGCGCTCTGGCAGAAGCTTTACGACGTCACGATGGGCGCGTGTCTTGAAACATGCGAGCGCCTCCAGGCCAACATTACCGAGAAAGACTCGGCGGGCGAATCGAGCTTCCGCGATCAGCTCGGCGAGATCGTGCAGATCCTGCTCGACAAGAAGCTCGCCGAGGAAGACGACGGCGCGCTCGTTGTCCGCAACGAGGGGCTCGAGCCCACACTCGTCCGCAAGAGCGACGGCGGTTTCCTCTACGCCACCACCGACCTCGCTGCGGTCCGCAAACGCGTGCAGCAGCTCGGCGCCGACCGCGTGATCTACTGCGTCGATGCGCGCCAGGCGCTGCACTTCAAGCAGGTCTTTGCAACCGCAAAGAAAGCCGGCTTTGCGCACAAAGACGGCGCAACCGAGGACTCGACGCTCGAGCACGCGCCGTTTGGCATGGTGCTGGGTGAGGACGGCCGCCCCTTCAAGACGCGATCGGGCGAGAACGTCAAGCTCAATGATCTGATCAACGAGGCCGAGCAGCGGGCAGTCGTGATCACGAGCGAGAAAAACCCGGAGCTCTCGGGCGACGAGCGCCAGAAGATCGCGCACACCGTCGCGGTCGCGGCCCTCAAGTACGCCGACCTGTCGAGCGACCGGATCAAGGACTACGTTTTCGACTGGGACCGCATGCTCGCCTTCGAGGGCAACACCGGGCCTTACCTGCTCTACACCTACGTGCGCATCCGCAGTATTTTCCGCAAGGCCCAGGAGCAGGGCATCGCCGCAGGCTACGAATCGGCAGCACTGGCGATCAATGAGCCCGAGGAGAAGTCGCTGGCACTCGTGCTCCTGCGCTACCCGGCGACGGTGGCTGCGGTTTCGCGCACACTCGAGCCTCACCGGATGTGCGGCTATCTGTACGAGCTCGCGGGCACGTTCAGCCGATTCTTCGAGCACTGCCCCGTGCTCAAAGCCGAGGGCGACGACACCCGTCTGAGCCGGCTGCGCCTGGCCGACCTGACTGCCCGTGTGCTCGAAGACGGTCTGGATTGCCTGGGCATCCAGACACTCGAGCGGATGTAAGAGCCTGCACTCGACATTGGGAACTTGAATGGCATGCCCGTCGCGCGGGAGATGCATCGCGTGATGTCGTGTTGATTCAATAAAAGAACGGACCGGCCCTTTCGAGCCGGTCCGTTTGAGATTTGTATCAGAGCAGAGTCAGATCAGAAGGTGACCTGAGCCTGGCCCATGACGGTGACCTGTCCACCCTCGGAGTCGGTCAGCAGACCGGCATCGGTGTTCTGCATCACGAGGCCGCCGGTCTCGGTGGTGGCATCGATGAAGATCGAAACGCCGCCGGAGAGCTTGACTGCCTGCGAGCCCTGGAACGGGAAGTGGTTGACACCAACGGTGATGGTGTTGAAGGGGTCGGAGGTGCCGCCGGCATCGTCATCGGGGATGACCATGTCGAACGAACCGAAGACTTCGGTGTTATCGCTGACGAAGTAGCCGCCCTGGAGCACGAGGCCCAGGTGGAGGAGCTCGTCGGCTGCGGAATCCTGATCGACCGAGGCGAGGTGGCCCGCGGCGAAGAAGTTCCAGCCGTTGGAGTTGTCCATGAGGAAATCAACACCGGCCTGAATGATGGTGGTGTCATCGCTGCCGGGCTGCTCCGCGTTCTGCTGAACGTGGAAGTAGCCACCGAGGATCATGGCGTTCTCGCCGCCGGGCATCATGCGTGTGGTGGCGAAGTAGGGGTCAACGGTGCCTTCGAAGGCGAAGTCGCCGCGGACGGTGAGACCGAAGTCGCCGTCGTTAGCTGCGTTGTAGGGAGTGCCTGCGGTGCGGGCGCCGTCGTTGAACGAAGCCGTTGCACGCCAGCTGTTGGCCTCATCGGTGAAGCTGACAGCGACGCCCTGGGTTTGACCAGCGCCGAAGACGGAGTCGGTGATGGTGCGCTCGATGGTCTGGAGTTGGTTGTCCTCAACCATCGACTCACGGGTGACGGGGGCGGTGAACTGACCGACCCGGCCCGAGGTGTTGTTGCCGAAATCATGGTTCAGGTAGGCATCCATGAGGCCGAAGCTGCCCGAGCTGTCAACGTACAGTTCGATTTTGTACGTGGTGTCGGGGCTGACAACCGAGCCATCGAAGATGAGGCGGGTGTCGGGGGTGAAGAAGCCGGTCTCGAAGTCATCCTGAGCGCCACCGTTGTCGTCGAGGATGGTCAGGGCGTAGCGGGTCTGGTGCCAGCCGCTGAAATTCAGTGTCGAGGTACCGTCGGCCGAGGTCAGGCCGAACTGGGCGTTGCTGCCCTGTGCGCTGTCGAGAAGGCTGGTGCGGTTCTGGGCATCAGCCATCACCTCAGCAGCGTACTCACGGGTTTGATCGAGGCTCTGGGCAGTTGCAACGCTGGTTGCCAGTGCCGTCCCTGCCGTAATCATCAGACGAATCTTAGGACTCATGTCGTGCCACTCCTTGCTACGTGTCGCGCAACGTGTCGCGAATGCTCGTGCAGGCCTTTGCCTCACGATGCGGGCTAGTCGCGGCGCTCACGCGGCGTCGCATAAGTCTCTCATACCCGCACGCAGGTTACAAAAACTACTTCCTGCATGATCTGTCTCTACCAGCGGATCGACGGGGCCATTTGCTTGAATATTCAGGCCTGATTCCGCAAACCCGGTCGTGCTCCAGATCCTCTGAAAGCCGCCGACATCATGCGAGCAACAAACCACGCGGTTTCCTGCTCACCCCCCACGCCCAGAACCTCCGGCCCTGCCATGGAGCGGCAAGAGCGTCCTGCTCCTGCCGGTACGAATCATCCACCCTTGACCCCGTGCATTCCGTGCTCGGGAGGGCTGGTACCGGCCGCATTCTCATACTCCGGTACAGTGAACACTAGGCATCGGGTTTCCACCCGACGACACACCACGAATTGACTTTCAAGTCGCAGAATGCGGATTATTTTTGGACGCACCCAGCATTAGTTTGCAAGTGCTATCTTGTCAAGCCTTTGTGAAGATCCCCATGCCAAGCCGGATCTGGCTTGGAGAATCGGGGCGCGCTCCCTAACCTTGCTGCGGTTTCGCCTCTGGGGCGGACCACCAAGATTTTGCAACAGGCACCACCCGGAATCGGCGGGTCTGAGAGGGGCCGGACATGCAAGAGATCCGAAACATCTTGGTGGTCGAGGACGAGCTCGATCTGGCCGAGTTGCTCAGGTACAACCTGAATGTCTCGGGCCACAAGGCCGAGGTGGTTCATTCGGGGCCCGCTGCGATCGAGGCTGTCGCTGCCAAGAAGCCCGACCTGATCATCCTGGACATCATGCTGCCCGAGATGGATGGCATCGAGGTGGCCACCAAGCTCAAACGCAACGGCGAGACCGCGGGCATCCCGATCATCATGCTCACCGCCAAGTCCGCTGACGAGGACCAGGTGCGCGGGCTCGACGCCGGCGCCGACGATTACGTCACAAAGCCGTTCTCTATTAAGGTCTTGCTGGCGCGTGTGGATGCGGTTCTCCGCCGAGCGGTGAAGGAGGCCGGCGCTTCCTCGATTGTCGAATTGGGGCCTGTGCGGATCGATCTGGATCGTCACGAGGCCAGCTGCTCGGGTGAGAGCATCAAGCTCACGCTGACCGAGTTCCGTCTGCTGGCCGCCCTGATGCAAGCACCGGGGCGGGTGCTTTCGAGGCGAGGGCTGATCTCCAACGCCATCGGACCGGGTATCACCGTCACCGAGCGCACGATCGATGTGCATGTGGCTGCCATCCGCAAGAAGCTGGGCGACATGGGCTCGATGATCCAGACCGTCCGGGGCGTGGGCTACCGCATCAACGAGCCCGAGGCCTGAGCGGACCACAGCCCGCTGGCACCTACCCTTGACGCATCTCCGCTTCAGACCCGCAAACCCCCGGTTCATCCATGGCCCGCATCGGAAAGTACGAACTCTGGCAGCTTTGTGGCGTGTTGGCGCTGGCAGCGCTCTTCCTGACGAGTCTGACGCTCGCACTGCAATGGCAGGGTTGGGTCATCGGGATGGGCTGGGGATTCACGATCGCGCTTGCGGGTGTGGCGCTTATTGGCTTTCTCATCAACCAATCTCAGCCGCAGCGTGTTGAAACCCAAGAGCGTGATCCCAAGCCCGCCAGCGAGGCTCATCAGAGCCAGCCCAGACATCTGGATGATCTGATCGAGGCGGTGGGAGATCCC
>CAXBOF010000134.1:0-5922 GCA_963977205.1 uncultured Phycisphaera sp.
GCCGAGTTCGATCGTTTGCTGGAGGAGCTGAGCAAGCTCGAATCCGAGCACCCCGAGAAGGCGAGCCCCAACTCCCCCACCAAGCGCGTCGGTGGCGAACCGATCGAGGGATTCGTCACCCTCCCCCACGACGTGCCGATGCTCTCGATCGACAACTCTTACTCGACCGAGGACATCTCCGCCTGGATTCGCTCGATCTTCCCGGAGGTTGATCCGGAGTTCCGAAAGCTGAGCGACGAGATCGCCCGCGCCGAGGCGGGGGAAGAATCTGGCGACGCAAGTCTGTTCGGCGAGCCGGGCGAGAAGGTCTCCAAGTCCAAACGCATCAACGCGCTCAAGCAGAAGAAACGCGAACGCATCGCCGAGGCCGAGCGCGAGGGCTTCCCGATCGACCTCGTCTGCGACCCGAAGATCGATGGCGTCGCGCTCTCGGTCCGCTACGAGAATGGCGCATTCGTCCGCGCACTCACACGCGGTGATGGCAGAGAGGGCGACGATGTCTCCCACGCTGTGCGCACAATCCGGGCACTTCCGCTCACGCTGGGCAAAGACGCGCCAGATGTCTTTGAGATTCGTGGCGAGGTCTATATCCCGAACGCCGAGTTCGAGCGTATCAACGCCGAGCGGGCCGAGGCGGGCGACGAGCTCTTTATGAACCCCCGCAACGCGTGCGCGGGAACACTCAAGAATCTGGACCCGAATGTGGCTGCTAGCCGGAACCTCGGCTTCCGTGCGCACGGTCGCGGCGCGATCTCGGACGACTCGTTCGCGCGCACACACGCGGAGATGCTCAAGAAGTTTGCGCAACTCGGGATCCCCATTCCCGATCGGACCTGGGCGTGTCAGGGGATCGACGAAGTGCAGGCCGCGATCGATGAACTCGGCGAGCTGCGCGCCAAGCTGCCCTACGCGACCGACGGGCTGGTCATACGGGTCAACAGCTTTGAAGATCAGAAACTGCTCGGCACGACTTCCAAAAGCCCGCGATGGGTGATCGCGTACAAGTACCCCGCTGAGCGCAAGACGACGCGACTACTGGACGTTGAGTTTCAGGTCGGCAAGACCGGCAAAATCACCCCCCGCGCGGTGATGGAGCCGGTACTCCTTGCGGGCACGACGGTTCGGCACGCGTCGCTGCACAACTTTGGGATGGTGCGCAAGAAGGACATCCGCATCGGGGATGTAGTCGAGGTTGAGAAGGCCGGCGAGATCATCCCCTACGTCGTGGGGCCTGTTCTCAAAGAACGGATGAATGGATC
The DNA here is from genome assembly GCA_963977205.1 of uncultured Phycisphaera sp. Classification (GTDB taxonomy): domain Bacteria; phylum Planctomycetota; class Phycisphaerae; order Phycisphaerales; family UBA1924. Next base: position 1,260 of record CAXBOF010000134.1, read on the forward strand.
AAAGAAGATCAAACCACCCAAAGCCTGCCCGGTCTGCGGCGGGGTGGTCGAGATCGAACCGGTCGAAGCCAACGACAACCCAGAACTCGAAACCGCTCGGCGGTGCATCAATCCCGAGTGCCCCGCGCAGCTGCGCGAGAAGCTGATCTGGTTCGCCGGTCGCAAGCAGATGGATATCGACGGGCTGGGGGAATCAACGATCGACCTGATCCTGGCAGACAACGAGATCCCGCTGGCGGGGTTTGGTGATATCTACCGCTTGCATGCGCACAAGGAGGGGCTTGTCGGGCTTGAGCGGATGGGCGAGAAGAAGGTCACGAATCTTTTGGCGGGGATCGAGTCGTCCAAGTCGCGCGGCTTGCCGCGGGTCTTGGCGGGGATGGGCATCAGGCACATCGGAGATTCGACGTCTCGCGCATTGTGCGCCGAGTTTGCGGACATCCACGCGCTGCTGGCGGCGAGCACGGAAGACCTGGAGAAGGTCGAGGGCATCGGGTCGATCACTGCGGGCGTGCTGCACGACTACCTGCATTCGAAGATTGCTCGGCATACGTTCGAAGATCTCGAATCGGTGGGTGTCGATCTGACCAGCCCGCGTGCTACGGGCTCGGCCGATTCACCGGTGGCGGGCAAGACGATCGTGCTGACGGGCTCGCTTGAGAAGTACTCGCGGGATGAGGCTTCGGACCGGCTGCGGGAACTGGGCGCCAATGTGACGGGTTCGGTGTCGAAAAACACCGATATCCTGATCGCGGGTCCGGGTGCGGGCTCGAAGCTCACGAAAGCGGAAAGCCTCGGGATCGAGATCTGGGACGAGGCGAAGATGCTGGCACTCTTTGGCGGTTAGGCTGGGCATATGCACAACGTGGAGTTCAAGTCGGAACTGCGGGATCTGGAGCTGGCGCAGACCATCTGTAAGGCGATGGGCGCGACGCACGCGGAGATCCTGGAGCAAACGGATACGTATTACAAGGTGCCAAGCGGCCGACTGAAGCGCCGGGAGCAGACGGGGCACGAGACGGAGTACATCTTCTACGACCGGGCCGACAAGGCCGAGGCGAGGCTGAGTCATTACGTGATCTATGACGAGCCCACCGCACGGCAACGTTTCGCGTGCGATTCGCTGCCGGTGCTCGTGGTTGTGCGCAAAAAACGGATTGTGTATCTGATCGAGCAGCTGCGGATCCATCTGGACACGGTCGATCATCTGGGCACGTTTCTGGAGATCGAGGCGGTGGTGTCGCGGGCTCACAACGTTCGGCAGTGCCACGAGAAGGTGCAGGAGATCCGCGGCAAGCTGAAGCCTGCCCTGGGCGAGATGCTGAGCACGAGCTACTCGGACATGCTGATGGGCGAGCAGGATCTTGACGTGAGCGGCGTGGACCCCGTGCCGAGCCCGTCGAGTTCGAGCGATCCGATCTGAATGATTTAGATCATCTGGGAGTGCGACACGATGACGCGGAGAGTATTGATTGCGGCGGGCGTTTTGCTGGCGGGAACGCTCGGGCTTGGGTTTGGCGTTGGCACGCGGGATGAAGCGGTGACGCCGCCGGTGAAAGAGTACCGGACGGTCTTTCTGGTTCGTCACGGCGACACGGCTCCGCAGCCGGGCGAGCAGGACCCGAAACTGACGGAGGAAGGCGAGATTCGCGCGGCGAGGCTCGCCGAGGTGCTGCGTGACGAGCCTTTGGGCTCTGTGTTCGTGACGCGGACCACGCGATCAATGCAGACCGGCACGCCGACGGCTGAGTACAACGGCATCGAGCCGACGGTCTACCCGCCCACGGGGTATGACGAAATCAAGTCGATGATCAACGGGCAGCCAAGCGGTACTTCGTGTTTGGTTGTGGCCCATTCGAACACGGTGCCTGGGATAGTCCGGGCGTTTGGCGGGCGCGAGATGGCAGAGTTGCCCGAGAAGGAATTCGATCGGTTGATCGTCTTTGTGCTCCGTGGTGAAACGCTTGTGCGGATGGTTGAGCTGCGGTACTGAATCCGTTTAGCAGCCGGCGTTGTAATTGGCGACCCACGCGCTGAAATCGGCTGCGGTGCATGATCCGTCGTCGTTCTGATCGCACTCTGGGGCCTGAGCGTTGAAGGCTGCGACCCAGGCGCTGAAATCGGCGGGGCTGAGCGAGCCGTCGTTGTTGGTGTCGGCGGGGCAGGCGGGCGGCTGGATGCACTCGAATTTCTCGATGCGGATCGCGTCGATGCCTGCTTCGACGATGTTGCCCGAGTTGATATCGGCGGCGATGAATCGCAGGCGGAGTGTGCTCGTGGGGGTGATTTCAGATCCGCTACCGATTTCGATGGATTCGACGCGCCACTGGTTGAAGGCGTCGATGTAGTCGCGGAGCGGTGTCCAGTTTGTGCCGGCGGGGTTTGTGGCGTACTCGACGCGGAGGCCGTCGCCGTCGCCGAGGACACCGGTGGATGTGTCGTTGAGCCAGTAGCTGTAAGTGAGGTTTCCACCGGCCAAGGCGTCGATGACGGGTGTGGTGAGGATGGTTTCGCCGTTGTCGACGTCGGAGTTCCCAGCGACGTTGTCGGTGATCCAGGCGCGGCCCGAGCCGTCAGCGTCGGCAGCGGGGTCGCCCCGGTCGCCGTTGACCGGGACGCCGCGGGTCCACTGTCCGTCAGAGGCTGTGCCGGTGACGGTGTAGCCCGGGTCGGTCTCGGCGTTGTCTTCGAACGAGGTGACCAGGCTGGTGGCGACGACAGCGGTCTTTGGTTGTGCCGGTGCGAGCTGGGGCCAGGTGTAGGTCTGCCCGGTGTCGGAATCGGCCGAGACCCACCAGTCGATGGACTCGAGGCAATCGAACGCGGGTGTGGTGAACCGGAAGGCGTTGGGCTGACCTGTTGGGATGCCGACGACTTGTGTGAGTACACCCTGGCTGTCGCGGAGATTGAGAGCGGGTGTGCTGGCATCGAGTGTGACGTTGCGTTCGGTGATGGTGATGAGAAGTTCGTCGCCGCCGGCGGGGTTGAGTGTGCCGCCGATGGATTGGTCGATCGCGAAGCTGAGTGTGTCGAGTTCGGGTCGGACGACGATGAGGCCCTGCTGGATGTCGGAGATGATGACGTTGCCCGAGGGGAAGAATGGGTAGTTGGACCACGAGCCGTCGTAACCGAGGCCGTCGTCTGCGGGATAGGTGTCCATCCACGCGACTTCGACGGGGTTTTCGGGATCGGAGATGTCATGGATGCGGAGGCCTGAGCGGTAGTTGGAGGCGTAGATGTAGTCGCCTTTGACGTAGAGGTTGTGGTCTCGGGCGGTGTTGCCGTTGGTCCAGCCTTTGACGTAGAAGGGGTTGTCGAGGTCTTCGACGTTGTAGATGTGGAGTGTGGTGACGAGCAGTCGGCCTTCGTCGAGCTCGTCGTTGATGTAGAAGTATTTGCGGTCCTCGCTCAGCCAGCCCTGGTGGATGTACCTGCGAACGGGGTGGGTGGCATCGGACATCTGGAACATGTTGGTTTTGTCGGTGACGTCCCAGATGCGGAGGCGTGTGTCAGAGCCGCCGTTGCCGAGGCCCGAGCAGAGGAAGGCGATCTCTCGGCCGGCGTATGGGCCGGTGGTGTAGTTGACGACCTGCGCATCGTGGACGTAGAGATCGGACTGAACGGACTGCTGCGAGGGGCTGGTGGGTGAGCCGGGTGCGCCGTTGACGCCAACGCCGTAGGCGCGGAGTCCCATGTTGTTGGCGCCGCCGACGCGGTAGATGTAGCCTGAATCTGGATTGGCGACGATGTTGTGTGTGGAGCCGACGCCGGAATAGCTGGAGTAGCCGAGGTTTCCGATGGAGCCGTTGTCGGCGTTTGAGAGGTCGAACTTCTGGATGTGGTTGCCGCCCTCGGTGACAACGTAGGCGATGGTGCCGATGACTTTGACATCGCGCCAGAGACTGGAGGGGCCGGAGTAGGCGGCGAGGATCTGCGGGTTGGCGGGGTCGGTGATGTCGACGAAGCCTGTACCGGTCTGGAGGCCGAGGATGGCGATCTCTTTGCCCTGCGGGGTGACGTAGCCCCAGCAGTCGTTGGCATCGGCAGCCCCGAGGCCGAAGGCGGCGACGGGTACTTGTGAGAGGAACGTGATGTTCTGGGCGGGGAAGTTGCCGAAACGGACATCGGTCGAGTCGCCCTTGCCGAGGAGGCGTTCTTCTTCGCCGCCCGGATGCGCAGCAAATGTAGTTGTTTCTGCGATTGCACCGCCTGAGGCAAGCCCAGTTGCACAGATGAGACCGATGACACATGCCCGCATGCGAACTCCCCAATTCGTTTCGTTGTAGCCGCCCCCGCGAGACCGGCCACGTCGCTGGACGTGAGCAGGCTTGCCCATGGTAACGAAACAGGGCTTGTTCTGCACGGGAAAGCGAGGGCGGGGTTTCGTAATTTTGATGAAGCAGATCTCACTTGGGGTGCTCGGCTGGAAGACGTACGATCATGCATGCTCAAAGAGACATACCCGATGTATCTGGGCGGGAAGCCAGTTTCTCCGAACTTTGACCTTGAAGTTCGCAATGTGTTCACCGGGCGGGTGGCCAGCCGGGTTTCGCTCGCGTCGGCCGAGGTTGTTGACGCTGCGATCGCGGGGTGCGCGGAGGCGTCGGAGGCGATGGCGAGCATGCCCGCATTCCGGCGGAAGGCGGTCCTGCGGCATTGCGTG
>CAXBOF010000135.1:0-5899 GCA_963977205.1 uncultured Phycisphaera sp.
GCGCCCGCCTCGACGCGGGCGGCGGTGACCTGCTCGGACGATTGCTCGGCACGCATCGAGAGCCGCGTGACCTCGGTCTCGAGTGTTTCGGCCGACGCGCGCTGATCGATCAGCAGATCGTCGAGCTTGATGATGCGCTCGCGGAGTTGCTCGGCTTCACTGCGGACCGTCTCCAGGCGGCCGGTGATCTGCTGGGCTTCCTGCGCGAGCGTGCCGATCGCCTCGGCGTGGCGGCGGCGTTCGGTCTCGAGACGCTCGGCCCGGGCCTGCGCGCCGGCGAGGTGGCGTTCTTCCGTTGCAAGCTGCGTGCGGACTTCTGCGCGGGATTGGCTGATCGCAGCGGCCCGCTCGTCCTGCCTTGCCAATTCGTCGCGGCTGGTTTCGAGTGATTCGGTGACGCTGGTGAGTGTGTAGCGCAGCTGCTCGAGCTCGGCGCGGCGACGCAGGAGACCCTGCCCGCCGGTCTCGCTGGCGTTCGGGCCCGCGATGACGCGGCCGTCGGCTTCGAGCACGCAGCCGTCACGGGTGACAAAGCGTGCGCCCGAACCGATCACACCCGCGGCCAGCAGTGTGGCAGCCTCGAGATTCTCGACAAGGTACGTCTGCCCGAGCAGGCGGTCGAGCAGCTTGGCTCCCGCCTCACCCAGAGCCTCGTTTGCATCACCCCGGATGCGAACGAGGGGGCGCAGCGCCGTGACGCGCCCGCCGCGAAGGACGGTGTCCATCGGTGAACGCGTGGAGGGGCAGTGGAAGTCCACGCCGCCGGTGGACAGCGGCATGAAGGTGACGCGGCCCTTGAGGCTTGTCATCTCATCCGAGCCCGGGATGTCCAGCGCCGAGCGTACGACAAGCGACTGAAGCGAGGTGCCAAGAGCCGCCTCGACAGCCTCGGCGTCTTCCGAGCCCGCTTCGATCAAATCCGCCACGGCGCCGATGACGCCCTCGTAGCCCTCGCCCGCGTCGCGTGCATCCAGCACCGCGCGGACCGCATCGCCGAAACCCTCGCGCGAGGCGTCCATCTCATCGAGCGTGACCCGGCGTGAGTCGAGGCGCACCCGCTCGGCAAGCTCGCTGCGACCCTCGGCCAGGCTCGAGGCCCGCTCGTCGAGTCCCGCCAGTTCCGAAGCGAGGTGGTCAACCTCGCCCGAGTGCTGACGGCACGCGGCAAGAAGCTCCTCGTGCTCGCGTGTCTGGCGATCCTGCTCGCTCTTGGCGTTGGCTTCTTTCTGCTGCACAGCCGCGAGCTGCTCGGCGAGCTGCTCGGCTCGGCGGGTGTCCGACTGGATAGACGCGTTGAGCGCTGCCCGCTCACGCTCGACGCCCGCGACCGCGGCCTGCTTCTCCGAGAGCTTCTGCCTCGCCTCGGAGGCCTCTTCGAGCACCGCGGCACGGGCTTCGGTCGCCCGGCTCATCGATTGCTCGACCTCGGCAAGACGCGACTCGTGCGTCTCGATCGCGTGGCGTTCCTGAGCCTCGCCCTGCGTGAGTTCCTCAAGGCGGAGGTTCATCTCCTCACGCTTGGCCGCGTCGGTTTCGAGGCGGCGGTTGGCCTCCTCGATCGCCGACTGGGTCATCTTGACGCGCTGTGCGGCGCGCTCGGCGTCGTGCTGGGCGGACTGGCGCTCCGATTCGACCCGGCGGACCGTCTCGTTGAGTTCGTGACGCGTCACCTCGGCGTCCTGCTTCTCGGCTTCGAGCTCCTCGACGCGGGCCTGCGATTCCTCGCGCTGGGATTCCAGATCGGTCAGCTCGCTCGTCAGGCCGGCCAGGCGCTGGCGCAGATCGTCGTACTGGTCGAACGCGAGCGCCATGCGGATCGCGCGGTACTCGTCGTCGAGCGACTGGAAACGCTTGGCCTTGGCGGCCTGTCCTTTCACGATCCGCAAGCGCCGCTCGGTGTTCTCGAGCTGCTCGCGGGCCTTGGTCAGGTTCACCTCGGTCTTGTCGAGCTTGCGCGTTGCCTCGATCCGGCGCTGCTTGTACCGCGCGATGCCCGCGGCTTCCTCGAAGATCGTCCGGCGCTCCTGCGGGCTGGCCAGCAGCATCGCGTCGACCTTGCCCTGCTCGATGATCGAGTAGGCGTCGGCCCCGATGCCCGTGTCGAGGAACAGCTCGCGGATGTCGCGGAGTCGCACCCGCTTGTCGTTAATCAGGTACTGGCTCGTGCCGTCGCGGTAGAGGCGGCGCTCGACAAAGACCTCGTCGGCCTCGATCGGCAGGCCCCGGCGGCGGCGTCCCGAGCGGCGCTGCTCGCGCCTCGCCTCGGTATCCTCGTCGCCCTCGTCTTCCTCGAGCGGGTCGCCCAGGGTCAATTCGATCAATTCGGCGTCGGCGTCGATGATCGGGTTGTCGAACCCGAGCGTCACCGAGGCCAGGCCCGAGGGGGAGCGTCCGGCCGCGCCGGCGAAGATGACGTCGATCATCTCCTTGCCGCGGAGGGATTTGCTCGACCGCTCGCCCAGCACCCATTTGATGGCATCGACGACATTGGACTTGCCGCAGCCGTTGGGCCCGACAACGCCCGTGATGTCGTCGTCAAAGGTGAACTCGGTGCGGTCCGCGAAGGACTTGAAACCGTTGAGGATAAGTTTGGATAAACGCATGGGTCGTGGCGCCCTCCGTGCCGCCTGTTCGACTCTGCACGAGGCCTTTGAATACTGGCATCCTGCCCGGTGGCCCCGTCAGGAAGGGGCAGTCTACATCACTCGCCGCCGTTTGTCCCCTTGTCACCCCCGGCCGCTCCGGTGGGCGGCTTGAGCGGGACGACATAGGGCGAGGCGTTGTCGTCCACGGGCTTGGCCTCTTCCTCGGCGACGGGGTCGAGATCGATCTCTTCGCCCTCGCCGCCGATGAGCGCCGGGCGGTCCGTGGTGATGGACTGTGTCGCGTTGAGCAGCTGGGCCATCAGGCGGTCGGACTCGGTGGCGAAGGAGGCGTTGGTCCCGCCCGAGGACTGGATCGCCGCCAGAGCGCCCACGACCTCGGAATACGTGAACCCGAGCCCCGGTCGGGTCTCGGTGGCCGAGGCATCGCGGGCCATGTATTTGATGAGCTCGTCGAGGTTTGTGCCCATGCTCTGCGTCAGAATCGGGCCCGAGGCGGAGGGGGCGTAGCGCAGACGGATCTGGGCTTCATCGCTGTCGGCGACCATGATCAGGCGGTCCGACCAGGCGCTGACGAACATCGGGGTCTCCAGCTTGGTGCCCCGGCCGATGAGCGCGATGCGGGGGCGGCCCTGCTGGGTGACATACACCATGGGCTCGCCGAAGGGCACGATGTCCAGCTCGAATCGACCCCGGATGTCCTGCCGCTCGACGCCCTGCGGGTTGCCGCGGGGGATGCGGGATTCGGCCAGATAAATAATCTGCTCGATCGAGGCCCGCTGACCCGCGGGGCGGGCGCTATTGGTAGCGATGAGTTCCTCGAGCCTGTACCGCTTGGCCCGCTCCATCAGTGCCTCGTAGGCCGCGATGCGGACGGGGAGCTGATCCTCGTCGGCGATCAACTCGTGGAGTGCCCGCTCGATGGAGCCGCGACCCGGGGCGATACCCAGAAGCTGGATGGCTTCGAGGCGATCGACTGAATCTGCATCGAACGCGAGGCGTTCGAGGAAGGCGGTGGCTCGTGTGTCGCCCAGATGGGCGCCGGCCCGGAGGGCGGCCATCCTGGGGCCACGCTCGGGGAACTCGTAGACATCGCGCACAATCCCGATCGAACGCGGCCCGATCGCGCGGAGCGCCCAGCTGAGTTCGTCGGCGGCGCTCGGGTCCTCGATCATCGAGCGCGTATAGCGTTTGGCCAAGACCTCCGGGTATTCCTGGTTGACCGGCGTGTGCAGGAGCAGCTGCACGAACTCCTGGAAACGGTCCTTGTAGGCGGGCGGGGCGTAGACCTGGATCACCTGATCGTCGCGCCCTTTGGCGGTCGAGTTGGCGCCGCGCGGACCGTCGGGGAAACGCTCGTTGATCGCCCGCGTGATGGCCTGAGACCTTGAGTGCAGCGGGGTCTGGAGCAGGAGTTCCAGCGGCTGGGGCTCGGTGACGCGGCCGCCACCCAGGACGCGACCGATCCTCGTATTGAGCTCGCTGGCCCGTCCCGGCTCGGCGAAGGGGTTGATGAAGACCTCGCCCCGGGCCTCGGCGATGGTGCCGGTCTGGAGCCCGCCGAGCGTGCTTGCCGGTCCGATCTGGAGCTTTGTGGTCCAGAGCGTGCCGCCCTCGAGGGATTCCGCTGTTGAGCCGCTGAGCGCACGAACGCGGATGTCAAAGAGTGTGCCATCGGGAGCGCCGGGCGGGATGGCACCCTCAACGAGGACGACGGCGGTATCGGGGTGCCTGATGATCTCGCGGGGCGAGAGGCCGGCAAGTGGGGTGTGGGCGAAGCTGTTGGTGGTGTCGCCCTCGGTCCAGATGAGGATCTCGCGTTCCATCGTGGCCGCGACGTTTTCGGGGACGTTGGTGCTACCCGAGCCGTTGAGCCCGACGACGAGGCCGTAACCCGAGACGTACTCGGCGTCGGCCCTTCGCAGGCTTGTTTCGTATCCGATCGTGCCGCGCAGGACGCTGGGTGCGCCCGAGAGTGTGGGGGTGACCTCGCGGACGCGTTTCTTGGATCCGCCGCCACAGCCGGTCATCGGCGCAGCCAGCAGGATCAAGGAGAGGGCCACACCAACCGCCGCTCGCGTACATCCCATCGCTTGACAACCTCCGGCTTGGCTCCGCGCCCGTGCTCGATGCATGACCCGTGTCGTGGTGTTCGAGGCCCGAAGCCCTGTTTGGCTCCGATTGACGCGTGTAGGCAGCCCACCTCCGCGACCCACACGCGGGCTCTGGTGCTGCTTGGAACATCCTATCCGCAACTCGGCCCAGCCCCTAGTGGATGAACCATTCCGCGATGGGATTGCTTGAAGGTTGTGCTTTCCATGCAGACGCAGAACGTATACCTTACATAGAGCATGGTTTGCGTTGAATATGGGATAACCGACAGAATTCGACAGCGGGCATACCCTTGGTTGTGCCTGAATCCGGGGGATAAGGGCAAAACAACCGACATGTTGTGGATAGACTCGATGCGAAATTTGCAAAGCGCCCAACTCTCGCAGAATCAAGAACTTGGGTCACTCATCCACACTCTCCCGACAGAGAACCGCGACATTTTGTGCTTAAATTCGCCTCATGACACGATGGGTAGTGGTAGCATGCAGACCCATGTGTGGCCCATTCCGGCCGGACTGGGGACTTGGAGGGTTCCTTTCGTTTCCACGCGTCGGACGAGACGCAACAACGTGACCCGAACAACGGACGCCCAGCAGGGGCAAACCGGGTCGGGAACGCGGATGGTTGCGGTGCGCGATCGGTGCGGGTTGACGGGGGAGCGTGGTGGTTGGACCCGGTGCGTGGGAGTGCCCGGGGCCAGAGCAAGAGAGATCCACCTTCCCGGGCAAGCCGCTCGGCAAGGCCAGATATCGAGGTGGTCATCAGTGAGCGTCCTATGCGACTCGCAAATCAGAGAGCTCGTCGGCATCGAGCCCTACTCGCCCGCACAGAAGCGGCCGGGCAAGGTCAGCTACGGCGAGGACGACCTCGGCCTGTCCTTGCGCGCGGCCATGGTGCCGGTGGCCGAAATCCGCGCCAACGGGTACGACGTCCGCGTCGGCTCGCGCTTCAAGATCTTCAGCCCCACACCCATCACGGGTGACATCGCCGTCGTCGACCCCAAGCGGTTCAGCGATGAGATGATGGTCGAGATCGACACCGAGAAGCCGAACCACGGCGGCACGGACAACGGCAGCCGGTACATCATCATCCCGCCCAACAGCTTTGCGCTCTGCGAGACTGTCGAGTACATCGAGGTGCCGCGGGATGTCCTGGTCATCTGCGTCGGCAAGAGCACCTACGCG
>CAXBOF010000136.1:0-5898 GCA_963977205.1 uncultured Phycisphaera sp.
GAGGTGTTCCGGGTTCTTCACTGAACCTGTGTTTGGACACATTATGAATAAGTCGATCAAGCCCGTCACGCTTGTTGGGAAGCACGTTCGGCTTGAGCCGGCGTGTATCGAGCACGCCGAGGCGATGAGCCGCGCGACGACGCCGGACATCTTCAAGCTTTTCTCGCGCACGATCGATCCGATGACGCCCGAGGGGTGCCGCGAGCAGCTGGCGTTTCTACTGGATGAGCCGAATACGGTGCCGTTCTCGCTTTTTCACAACGAAACGAACGAGCTGATCGGCGGGACAACGTACTGCGACATCCGGGCGGCGCATCTGGGCGTCGAGATCGGGTGGACGTGGATCACGCCCCGCTTTCGCGGCACGGTCGTCAACCCGGAGATGAAGCTATTACTCCTGCGCCACGCGTTCGAGACGGATCTGTTCGCGGGCGGGCCGGCGATGCGGGTGGTGCTCAAGACGCACCACCTGAACCTGCACAGCCAGGCGGCGATCGCCAGGCTGGGCGCGAGGCTCGAGGGCACGATGCGGAATCATGTGCTGATGCCGGACGGCAGCCGGAGGCATTCGGTGCTGTACTCGATCACGGATGAGGAGTGGCCGGGGGTGAGGGAGGGGTTGCTGAGCAGGCTATAGCCATGTATTCTAGATTTTAATCCGAGGGCGTAATCCATGCACGATGGAATCCACAAATATAGATGCCCACACTGCAGGGTTATTCTATTTAATGATTCCAATATGATTGGACAACCTGATGTTTGTCCTAATTGCAACGCCAATCATTCAGTTCCAGCCGATACCATTCCTCCAAGCCGTTTCGCAAAAGTACTATCCAAAGCCAATGTCATTACTAGATCGACCAGAGAGGATCGTACATACGAATTAGGTGATACCTCACAGGTCCAATCCACACCAACCGAGGCGCGAGTTTTACGAGAAAGTACCAACGAGAACGATGGGCAAAACAAGTCAGCAATAATTGTATTTATTGTAATTTGCATTGCCATTGCAATTATAACTAAGCAAAGACCATCGCACTCAGATTCAAACTCTAGTTATTCGCCTCAAAGTGGTTACTCAGCATCAACAACATTACAGCCAAGTAAGGTTTGGGCCACCTGTGTCGCTTTAGCATTAGAAATGGAATCTCGTGGCACTCCTATTACATACCAAGAAGTGTTTGCGAGAGTGGCACGGAGCTACGACACATCTCCAGCGACCATCGAGCGCCTGTATTGGGAAGAAGAAAATAAATTCAACTAACTGTGATTAAGCAATCACAGTTTCGGGCGGATCGAGGGGGAGGATCCGTGCGGTTTCGACAAATCGCTCGTAGTTGTCTTTGAATTCGATGAGCGAGTCGCCGCCGAATTTGTCGAGGGCGCTGCGGGCGACCTCGAAGGCGACGGCGGCCTCCATGACGACGCTGGCGGCGCTGACGGCGCAGATGTCGGAGCGTTCGTACTGGCTGTCCTCTTCGGCGATGGGCTTCATGGTGCCGGTGACGACGACGGGCATGCCGTTGGACATGCCGCCCTCGGTGCCGCCGGCGTTATTGCTGGTGCGCACGAAGCCGAGTGTGGATTCGGATTTTTTGGTGGCGTCGTAGCGGATGGGGTCATGGACCTGTGAGCCGTGGAGACTGGCGCATGCGCGGCCCAGGCCCATCTCGACGGCCTTGAAGGCCTGGATGCCCATGACGGCGTAGGCGATGCGCGCATCGAGCTTGTCGCGCCAGTCCATGCAGCTTCCGATGCCGGGTGGCAGGCCGAAGATGTGCGCCTCGCAGAGCCCCCCCACCGTGTCCTTGTCGATCTTGGCCTGGCGGATGATCGCCTTGTGTCGTTCGGTGGCGGCGGGGTCGGGGCAGTAGGTCTCGCTCGCGTCGCGGAGGGCCTTCATCTCGCGCCAGTTCTCGGGGGTGATGTTGGCGTCGGTGCGGACATCGAGGATCTGTCGCACGAAGCCGAAGGTCTCAACACCGATCTCGGCGAGGAGGCACGCGGCCACGACGCCGCCGAGCGTGCGGGCGGCGGTCTCACGGGCGCTGGCGCGTTCGAGCGTTTCGCGGCAGTCGGTGGTGAGCCACTTGATGCTGCCGGCAAAGTCCGCGTGCCCCGGGCGGGGGCGGTGGACGGGGGGTGTGCGTTCGAGGTCGTCGAGGCGGCTGTCCTTGTTTTTGACGAGCGCGGTGACTGGGGCGCCGGTGGTTTTGCCGAGGCGGACACCGGTGACGAAGTCGGCGACATCGGTCTCGATGCGCATGCGTCCGCCGCGCCCGTAGCCGCCTTGTCGGCGTGCGAGCTCGCCGTTGATGCGGTCCATGTCGAGCGGGAGGCCCGCGGGCAGGCCTGTGATGGTGCAGACGAGGGTCGGGCCGTGCGATTCGCCGGCGGTCTGGTATTCGAGCTTTGGCATGGTAAGAGGATAGCGGGAACTTGCTCCCTCTCCCTTTTGGGGAGAGGGCTGGGGTGAGGGGATTCTTCGATCTATCCCTCGCTTGCGCTTCGGGCTCGTCAAGGCAAAGAGGCTCTCATCCGTCCGTTGCGCGGGAGAAGGAGGGATTGGAGCACGGCTTGCGAGACAAGCCGTGGCACCCGGTGGCGGTCAGTCCAATCGGAGCACGCTGAGGATATTGGCGTAATCGTCGGTCCAGGGGCGGATCTGCTCGGTTGTGGTCAGCGGGTCCCAGTCTGCAAACGGCGCGAGCGTGCCGGGCTCATTGGCGAGGATGGCCCAGGTGCTGGTCTGCTTGCCGTCATTGATCTGGGTGGTGTTGGGATAGTCGGTCCGGATGCGGGCAAACAGGCCGGCGGCTTTGGCGTTGGCAGCCAGAACCGGCGCGAGGTCGAGGTAGCGGTTGGAGAGGTGCATCGCGATCAGGCCTTCACTGCGGAGATGGGCCGCGTACACCTCGAGCGCTTCGACGGTGAGCAGATGCACGGGGATCGCATCGGACGTAAAGGCGTCGACGATGATGAGGTCTTTGGGAGGCGAGCCTGCGATGGTGAGTCTGCCATCACCGATGACGAAATCCACATCGGCGGCCGAGTCGCGGATGAACGTGAACAGTTCCGGGTCGCTGGCGATGCGGATGACCTGTGGGTCGATCTCGTGGAAGGTGAGTTGGTCGCCCGGGCGCATCAGGGCGGCGATGGAGCCGACACCGAGCCCGATGGCGCCGATGTCGGCCTGATCGGGCAATTGCTGCACGACCTGTCCGATGGGGCCGGTGGTGTGGTAGTAGGTTTGCGACTCGTTTGAGCCGACGTTCTGGAGGCCGTGGAGCGTCCCGCCGTGGCGGAGTGTGTGTCGTGGCCCGCGGGGGCTATTTTCGTTCAAGACGGTGTGCACACCGAAGAACGTGCGCGAGCGGTGGATGATGTCGGTGCTGGGCCGGATGAACTCGGGCAGCAGCATGACCGCCAGGAGCGCCATCGCAAACCGCAGCGGCCGGGTCGAGCAGAGATAGCAGACCATCGCGGGCAGGCCGATGAGCACGATGTTTGCGTAGGGCCAGTGCGCGGGGACGAGCAGCAGCGCGATCGCCAGCAGAATGATGAGCAGCACGGGCGGGGCGATGTCGATGGCTGTGCGTTTGGACCAGCTTGGCCAGCCAAGAGCCAGGCCCGCGCCGAGTGCGAGCATGATCGGGAACTCGGCGACCCAGTTGAAGAGAACGGGTGCGAGGAGCGCGTTGATCGAGCCGCCTATGACGCCGCCGAGACTGATGCAGAGATAGAAACGTGTGAGCTGGGCCGGCGGCGGACGCGACTCGGCGAGGCGCGCATGGCAGGCCAGCGCGATCGCGAAGAACGCGGCAAGATGGAGCACAACCACCACGATCAGTGGGTGCTTGGCGTCGATCATGACCGCCACCCCCGCGGCGACGGCGAGCACGGGGACCACGCGCCTCAGCACGCGCAAGAGGCCCGCTGTCTTGCCACCAAAGGCGAGGATGAACGTCACGAGATAGAGCGCCAGGGGGATCGCCCACAGCAGCGGGACAGCAGCGACATCGGTCGTGATGTGCTGCGTCACGCCGAGCAGCAGACTGCTGGGCACCAGAGCCAGCACAATCCATCGCAGCGGCTGACCGGTTGATTCAGGATGCGAGTTGCTTTCGGGGACGATGTGCTCTGTTGGCTTTGTGCGCCAGAGTCTGAACCAGATAACTAGGAGCACCGCGACCAGAAGCCCAAAGCCGAGCGACCAGACGATCCGCTGGCGCGACAGGCCGAGCGTTGGCTCGATAAGCAGCGGGTAGCCAAGGAGCCCGATGAGGCTGCCCGCGTTGCTGGCGGCGTAGAGGAAGTACGGGTCTGCGCTCCGGCGGAGATTCAGCGATGCGTACCACCGCTGCAGCAGCGGGCTCATGGTGCCAAGCGCCAGCGCGATGGGGCCGATCTCGAAGGCAAGCTGCATGAACAGGTTCAGGGCGGGCGCATCGCTCCCGGCAAGGTGCTTTGCCGAGATGCCGATGGGTAGGAGCAGCAACGCAACCAGCACGACGAGTGCGTGAGCAAGAACCTGATTCCGGCTTCGCTTCATGTGCGCGATCCGGTGCGCCAGTGCGTAGCCCGCAAGGAGCGCGAGCTGAAAGAAGACCATGACGGTGTTCCAGACAGCCGGGCTGCCGCCCATCGCGGGCAGGACGAGGCGTCCGACCATCGGCTGGACCGCAAAGAGCAGGGCCGCCGAGAGAAAGATCGAGATGACAAAGCTCGCTGCCAATTCCGAGTCCTTCCAAATCTCGGCTACAGTCGTGCACCATGAACGAATCGGAACCACTGTACCAGAGCCGCTCGCGTTTCGACGCGATCGTCAGCGACATCGACGGCTGCCTGTGTGACGAGCACGGCGGGCCTTTCGACCTGGCGCGGCTCGGGCTTATCCGCGAGCACAACGCGCACGCGATCCGATCGAACAGTGCGCCCGTGCTGACGGTCTGCTCGGGGCGGCCCGTCGGGTTCGCTGAGGCGATGACGAGGCTTGTGGGCAACACGATCCTGCCGGCGATCGGCGAGATGGGTGTCTACCTGCACGACCCCAAGACGGCCCAGAGCGAGCTCGATCCGGCGATCACGCAAGAGCACCTTGAGAGCGTCGCGGGTTTGCAGCGGTACTTTCACGAAACGCTCCGGCCGATGGGTGTCACGATGCAGCCGGGCAAGTCGGCCAGCGTGACCTTCTGGCACAGCGATACGGATCTGCTCCGCAACCGGATCTGCCCGGGCGTCGAATCGCTCTGCAAAGAGCGAGGCTGGCCCTTTCGCGTGTCGATGTCGTGGTACTACATCAACTGCGATCTGACACATATCTCCAAGGCCACGGGTATCGAGCGTTTCAAGACGAAAACGAATATCTCGGCCGAGAGGCTGGCGGGCATCGGGGATACGTCGAGCGATTTTGCGATACGTGAGAAGGTCGCGTTCTTTGCGTGCCCGGCCAACGCGATCGACGAGCTCAAGGACGTTGCGGATTACGTCGCCAAAGCGCCCGAGGCCGAGGGTGTGGTCGAGATTCTGGGTGTGATCTCGGATATGTAAGAGCTTCGTCCTTCTCCCACCTGGGGAGAAGGTGGCCGCGCAGCGGACGGATGAGGATCTTCGCTTGCTCGATGACGAATCGCAAGCACGAACAAAGACCCCTCACCCCGGCCCTCTCCCCCGAGGGGAGAGGGAGGAAACGACCGACATCGGCACCGAACTACACTTCTTACATGGATCCCGACGACCAAGTGTGTCTGTGCTACCGCGTCTCGCTCCGCAAGATCCGGACGTATCTGGATCGCGAGAACCCGCCGGTGGCTTCGTTGATCAGCGAGTGTCTCGACGCGGGGACGGGCTGCGGCTGGTGCGTGCCGTTTCTAAAGCACCTGCACGCGCAGCACGTCA